>NZ_BAAGXY010000051.1:0-10469 GCF_054779595.1 Angustibacter peucedani | reverse complement strand
CCGCGACGCCGCGCGAGCCGCCCCTGCGCCCGCGGCGGCGGCGAGGGCGACCCGCAGCAGGCCGCGGGCTCGGGTCACGGGGCGTCCGCGGGCAGCGGCGGCAGCACGCTGGTGGCACCGACCCCCGTGCCGTAGCTGCCGGACTGCCCCGACATCTGCTGGCGCATGGCGAACACGACGGCCACCCGGCCCATCGCGAGCTCGACGTCGTCGACGGACGAGACCTTGGACGCCGCGTCGCGGTCGGTGCGCAGGGCGCCGAGGACGCCGATCGGCTCGGTGCTGGCGGTCGGTCCGGTGACCACCGCGCCGCTGCTCGCGTCGTCCAGCGCCGTGAAGGTCGTGCGCCAGGTGGCCAGGGTCGCGTCGCGCGCGTCGTCCGTGGCCTTGGTGTCGGGCGCGGGCGCGACGGCGAGCACGAGCGAGGACAGCTGCGGCGTGCCGCTGACCTGGATCAGCCCGGCCTCGCGCAGGCCCGAGACGGCCTGCTCGCTCTGGGACGTCGTCCGGTCGGCGTCCGAGACGTTGCTGACGACGAGCGCGCGGGCCAGCAGCGCCCCCATGCGGTCGTTGACCGGCGAGCCGGCGTCGGCCGGCGAGCCGACGAGGGGGCCGAGGTTCGAGCTGAGCTGGTCGCGGAAGGTGACCTTGCCCGGGTCGGGGTCGGCCCACGCGGCGGTGAGCTTGACGCGGGCGTTCACCTTCGCGCCCGAGCTCTGCAGGGTCTTGGTCAGGGCGTCGACCACCGAGGAGTCGGCACCGGGCAGCTGCAGGACGGCGACCGAGCGACCGCCGAGGCGCGACCCCACGAGGTCACCCGTGACGGCGGAGGCGAACTCGTCGGCGGCGTCGACCTTGTGCTGCTGGGTGTCGAGCTGGCTGCGCAGGTCGGCCTTGTCGGCGCGCAGCTGGGAGACCTGGTTGGTCAGGGTCTGGCCGAGCTGCTGCTGGAGCGGGCCCGCGCCGAGCACGATCCCCACCGCGAGCGCGAGGAAGATCGAGACGATCGAGACGAGGTGGTACCGGAAGTCGATCACGTCAGAGCAGTCCTCGGATCCAGGAGATGAGGTCGTCCCACTGCGCGCCGCCGAGGCCGAGCGCGGCCTGGCCGGCGGGCGTCACGGACATCGCGACGAACAGCGCGAGCAGGCCGCAGACCAGCAGCAGCACCACCTGCCAGGTCGAGATGCGCGAGCGGTAGAGCCGGCTCACGCCCTTGGCGTCGATGAGCTTGCCGCCCACGCGCAGCCGGGTGAGGAAGGTGCTGGCCATGCCGGCCCGGCCCTTGTCGAGGAACTCGACGAGGGTGGCGTGGGTGCCGACGGCGACGATCAGCTCGGCGCCCTTGTCGTCGGCGAGCAGCATGGCGACGTCCTCGCTGGTGCCGGTGGCGGGGAAGACGACGGGCGTGACGCCCAGGGCCTCGACCCGCTCGGCGCCGGGGGCGCGGCCGTCGCGGTAGGCGTGGACGACGATCTCGGCCCCGCTCGCGAGCGCCTTGTCGGACACCGAGTCCATGTCGCCGACGATGAGGTGCAGCGGGAGCCCGGCGTCGAGCACGGCGTCGGCGCCGCCGTCGACCCCGATGATGATCGGCTTGTACTCGCGCACGTAGTGCCGCAGCGTCTGCAGGTCCTGCTTGTAGTGGTAGCCGCGGACGACGACGAGCACGTGCCGCCCGTCGAGCTCGGTGGTGATGTCGGGGACGCCCACGCCGTCGAGCAGCAGCTCGCGCTCCTTGCGCAGGAACTCCATGGTGTTGGCGGCGAAGGCCTCGAGCTGGACGGCGAGCCCGGCCCGGGCCTCCTCCATCGCCTCGGCGACGGACTCGTCGGTCTGCCGCACGCCCTTGGCGACCAGGTCGTCGCCGAGGTAGACCTCGTCGTCGTGCACGCGCACGCGGTCGCCCTCGGCGACGGCCACCATGACCTCGCGCCCGACACCGTCGACCAGCGGCACGCCGGCCGCCAGCAGGATCTCGGGGCCGAGGTTGGGGTAGCGGCCGCTCGTGCTCTGGGCCGCGTTGACGACCGCACCGGGTCGGCGGGCCACCAGGGCCTCGGCGGCCACGGTGTCGATGTCGAGGTGGTCGATCACCGCGACGTCACCGGGCTGCAGCCGCTTGGTGAGGTTCTTGGTGCGCGAGTCGACCCGGGCCACGCCGACCACACCCTTCGCCGACGGCTGGTGGGTGCGAGAGCGCAGGGAGGGACGTCGCATCGCGTCCATCCTCCCACGTCAGGGGCCGCGGACCGGTCAGGCGGAAGGCGTGCGGGACGTGATCCCCGCGACCTCCGCCGCGGCGCTCTCGCGCAGCTCCTGGGCGTGCGCGCGGGCGGTGCCGGAGTCCTCCTGGCCGGCCAGCATGCGGGCCAGCTCGGCCACGCGCTCGCCGTCGTCCAGCGCGCGGACGCCGCTCTCGGTGACCGCTCCGTCGTCGGCCTTGACCACCAGCAGGTGGCGGTCGGCGTAGGCCGCGACCTGCGGCAGATGGGTCACGACGACGACCTGGGACGAGCGCGCGAGCCGGGCCAGCCGCCGTCCGATCTCGACCGCGGCCCGCCCCCCGACGCCGGCGTCGACCTCGTCGAACACGAACGTCGGCACCGGGTCGGCGCCGGCCAGCACGACCTCGAGCCCGAGCATGACGCGCGACAGCTCGCCGCCGGAGGCACCCTTGCTCACCGGCCGCAGCGGCGCACCGTTGTGGGGGGCGAGCAGCAGCTCGACGTCGTCGGCGCCGTGCGCGGCCACCGCCACCCGGCGGGTGCCGTCGGACAGCTCGACGTCCAGCCCGTCGGGGTCGTCGCGCTGGGTCAGCGCCACCTCGAGCCGGGCCTGCGGCATGGCGAGCTGGGCCAGCTCGTCCGTGACCAGTGCGCCCAGCCGTCCGGCCGCCTCGGCGCGGCTGCGGTGCAGGCGCCCGGCCAGGTCGGCCAGCTGCGCGCGCAGCGCGTCGCGCCGCTCGCGCAGGGCGTCCACCCGGCCCTCGTCGTCGTCGAGGTCGAGCAACCGTCGCGAGGCCTGCTGCGACCAGGCCAGCACGGCGTCGATCCCGCCCTCGTCGTCCGCGGCGTACTTGCGCACCAGCGCGCCCAGCACCGACCGGCGTTCCTGGACGACGCCCAGCCGGGCCGGGTCGGACTCGATCCCCGCGGCGTAGGAGGCCAGGTCGGCGGCCAGGTCGGCCAGCAGGTAGCCGAGCTCGCCGAGGCGGCTCTCGACCTCGGCCAGCGCCGGGTCGTGGTCGCGCACCGGGTCGATCGCCCGGCGGGCCGCGGCGACCAGGCCGACCGCGTCGGCGCTCTCGCCGCCCGTGCCCTCGGACTGCAGCGCCGCGTGCGCGAGCTCGGCGGCGGCGCGCAACCCGTCGGCGTGGGCGAGGCGGGCGTCCTCGTCGCGCAGCGCCTGGTCCTCACCGGGCTGCGGGTCGGCGGCCTCGACCTCCTGCAGACCGTGGCGCAGCAGGTCCGCCTCCTGCGCGCGCTCGCGCGCGTGGGTGGTGACGTCGTCCAGCTCGCGCTCGACCTCGCGCAGCGCGGCGTGGGCCGCGGCGTGCTCGGCCAGCAGGTCGTCGTGCCCGGCGAACCGGTCGAGCGCGTGTCGCTGGCGCGCTGGCTGCAGCAGCCGCAGCTGGTCGGACTGCCCGTGCACCGTGACCAGCTCGGTGGCCAGCTCGGCCAGCACGCCGACCGGCACCGACCGGCCGCCCGCGTGGGCCCGCGAGCGCCCAGCGGCGGTGACCGTGCGGGCCAGCAGCAGGACGTCGTCGTCCAGCTCGGCGCCGGCGTCCTGGGCGGCGTGCGCGACGGACCCGGCGGGGTCGACCACGACCCGGCCCTCGACCACCGCGTGGTCCGAGCCGGTGCGGACCGCGCCGGCGTCGGCGCGGCCGCCGAGGAGCAGACCGAGCCCGGTGACCACCATCGTCTTGCCGGCGCCGGTCTCGCCGGTGACGACCGTCAGGCCTGGGTCGAGCTCGAGCACGGCGTCGGTGATGACGCCGAGCCCGCGGATCCGCATCTCCTCCAGCACGCGGACAGCCTAGGAGGAGCGGCCCGGCTGACCGCGCCAGCCGTCCACCGGCAGGCGGAACTTGCCGACGAGCCGGTCGGTGAAGGGCCCGGAGGTGAGCCGGGCCAGGCGCACCGGGGTGTCGGCGCGCCGGGCCTCGATCCGCGACCCGGGCACGAGCCCGTAGCGACGGCGGCCGTCGCACCACAGCACCCCGGTGCCCTCGGTGTCGGCCAGCACCTCGACGGCCAGCCGGGACGACGGCCCCACCACGAGCGGGCGGGCGAACAGCGCGTGGGCCGAGATCGGCACGAGCAGCAGCGCCTCGACCTCGGGCCAGACGACGGGACCGCCCGCGCTGAAGGCGTACGCGGTGGAGCCGGTGGGGGTGGCCATGACGACGCCGTCGCAGCCGACGGTCGACAGCGGCCGGTCGTCGACCTCGATGACGACCTCGAGCATGCGCTCGCGCGCGGCCTTCTCGACCGTGGCCTCGTTCAGCGCCCAGCAGCGGTGGATCACCTCGTCGTCGCGGCGCACCGTGATGTCGAGGGTGAGGCGCTCCTCGACGGTGTAGTCGCGGGCGACGACGCGCTGCACGGTCTCGCTGAGGTTCTCGCGCTCGATCTCGGCCAGGAAGCCGACGTGGCCGAGGTTGACGCCCAGCAGCGGGACGTCGGTGCCGTGCACGATCTCGGCGCCGCGCAGGATCGTGCCGTCGCCTCCCAGCACCACGACCAGCTCGCAGTCGCGGGCCAGGTGGTCGGCGTCGGCGACCGCGATGCCGTCGACGTGCTCCTGCAGCGCGTGCAGCTCGCCGGCCTCGTCGGGCAGCGCAGCCACCTGGACGCCCGCGGCGATCAGCCCGGACGAGACCTCGACGGCGGCCTGCAGCGCCTCCGGGCGACCGGTGTGGGTCACGAGCAGGACGCGGCGGGTCACGGGGGTCCTTCCTGGACGGCTCGCCGGACGACGGCGGGCAGGTCGGCCGCGGCGAGCACCGGGCGCCCGACCCGCTCCCCCGCGGACAGCCACACGAAGTACTCGACGTTGCCGCTCGGCCCGGGCCAGCGGCTGGCCCGGACGTCGTGCACGAGCAGCCCCGCCGCCAGCCCGGCCTGCGCGACCGCCTCGACGGCGGTGGCCCGCAGGGCCGGGTCGCGGACGACGCCGCCCTGGCCGAGCCTCTCACGTCCGACCTCGAACTGCGGCTTGGCCATCAGCAGCAGGTCGCCGCCCGGGGCGACGAGCCGCACCAGGTCGGCCATCACCACCTGCAGCGAGATGAAGGACAGGTCGGCGACGAGCAGGTCGACCGCGCCGCCGACCTCGGCCGGGTCGAGCCCGCGCACCGTCGTCCCGCTGCGGTCGTGGACGCGCGGGTCGGCGCGCAGCGGCGCGGCCAGCTGGTCGTGGCCCACGTCGACCGCGTGCACCTCGGCGGCACCGCGCTCCAGCAGCACCTGGGTGAAGCCGCCGGTGCTGGCGCCGGCGTCCAGGCAGCGACGCCCGTCGACCGGCGGGGCGGCGCCGGCGGCCGCGAGGTCGTCGAGCACGCCGGCCAGCTTGAGCGCGCCGCGGCCCACGTAGTCCGGGGTCTCGCCGGCGCTCACGGTGATGTCGCTGGTCGGCTCGACCTGGCGCGAACCCTTGACGACCGGGCGGCCGTCGACCTGCACCCGGCCGTCGCGCAGCATCTCGTCGGCCTGACCGCGCGAGCGGGCCAGCCCGCGGCGGACGAGCTCGGCGTCCAGGCGCGCGCTCACCGCGCGCCCCCGGGCGGCGTCATCCCTCGAGGTCGGCGAGCCGGTCCTGCAGCGCGCGGTGGGCGCCCACGTAGGTCTCGACCTGGTCGGCCGGGGGCTCGTCCTGGACGGCGGCCAGCTGCGCGAGCGCCTCGTCGACCTGCTGGTCGCCGGTGTGCGGCAGCTCGGGGACGACGGCGCGCGGCGGCTCGTGCTGCTGGGGCTGGTCCGGCTGGTCCGGCTGGTCCGGCTGGTCCGGCTGGCCCGGCTGGTCCGGCTGCTCCGGCTGCTCGGGCTGCTCCGGCGCGGTGCCCTCGTCGACCAGCTGCGCGACGCGACCGTCGTCGGTGGGGACGACGTCCTCGACGTCGTCGAAGGGTCCCTGCGGGGTGGCGGCGTCCTCGGCGGCCAGCTGGGCCACCGGTTCGACGTCGGGCTGGTGGTCGTGCTCGCTCATGCGCTGGTCCCGGAGCTCGTCGTCTTCTTCGCGGTCGACTTCTTCGCCGTCGACTTCTTCGCGGTGGTCTTCTTGGCCGCCGTCTTCTTCGCGGTGGTCTTCTTGGCTGCGCTCTTCTTCGCGGCCGACTTCTTGGCAGCCGTCTTCTTCGCCGCGGCCTTCTGGGCGGGACGTCGGGGGGCAGCCTCGGCCGCGGCGTCGCGCCGGGACAGCTCGCGCTCGAGCTCGACCACGCGGGCGCGGCTGGAGGCCAGGGCGGCCTCGAGCTCGGCCGACCCGGCGAGGCCGAGGCGGGTCACGACGGTCTCGACCTCGGTGCGCACCAGCTCGAGCAGCAGCGCGCGGTTCTGCCGGCTGGCCTGCACCAGCTCGTCCGCGAGCGAGCTCGCCTGCTGCTGGAGGCTCTCGGCCCCGGCGGTCGCCACCGGCAGCACCCCGGACACCGGCGTGGCGTCGACCAGCTGCCGGGCGACCTCGAGGGCCTTCTGGCGGGTCAGCTGGGTCACCCCGCTCGCCACCTGCAGGTAGCCCTTGAGCATGTCGATCACGACGGCCTCCTCCGGGTCGACGCGCTCGCGCCGACGCGCCGGACAGGCTACCGGTCCCACCCGCGCGGCGAGGTCCACGGTCGCACCGCGGCCCGCACCTGCTCGCGGAGATCCCGGTCGCCGCCGCCCGGGTCGCCGTCGTCCGACCGCTGCCACCAGGCGGCGCAGGCCACCCGCAGCGCCGCGAGGGCGTCGTCGTCCGACGCCTGCGGACCCTTGATCTCTAGCCGCTCGTCGTCGTCACCGCCCACCCATCGGGCGGTCGTCGCGCCCTCGCGCCAGCCGTCGCCGTCCGGTGCCGGCGCCGCGTGGGCCCGCAGCAGCCCGTCCAGGTCGGCCGCCACGTACGAGGGACGCCGGTCCGGCCCAGCCGCGAGCAGGTCCGCCACGCCGCTGACGCCCGTGAGCACGAGCAGACCAGGCAGGTCGGCCGCCCGCGCACCGGCGAGGTCGGTGTCGAGCCGGTCCCCCACGACGAGCGCTCGCCGCGCGCCGGTGCGCTGCACGGCCTCGTCCACCAGCGGCCGGTAGGGCTTGCCGGCCACCTGCGGCTCGACCCCGGTCGTTCGGCGCACGACCTCCACGAACGCGCCGTTGCCCGGCGCGGGTCCGCGCGGGGTCGGGAGCGTCGCGTCGAGGTTGGTCGCCACCCAGGGCAGGCCCGCGCGCACCGCCACGCAGGCCTCGAGCAGGGTCTGCCAGCTGGTCTCCGGCGAGAACCCCTGCACGACCGCGACCGGTCCGTCGTCCGCGGTGGCGACGGGCTGCAGCCCGACCGCCTCCAGCGCCGCCGTCAGCCCCTCCGCGCCGACCGCCAGCACGCGTGACCCGGCGGGCAGCTGGGCCCGCAGCATCGACGCCGCCGCCTGCGAGCTGGTCACGACGTCGTCCGGCTCGGCGGCCACGCCCAGCGTGCTCAGGTGCTCGGCGACGCGCTGCGGCGTGCGGGCGGCGTTGTTGGTGACGAAGGCCACCCGCAGACCGCGCTCGCGCACGGCGCTCACCGCGTCGACCGCACCGGGCACGGCGTGCTCGCCCACGTAGACGACGCCGTCGAGGTCGAGCAGCACCGCGTCGTGGTCGTCGACCAGCGGCCCCGTGCTCGCCCGCCACGCGGGCGTCGCCGCCGGCTCGCTCACGGCGTGCCGTCCGCCGCGGCGGCGTCCTTGCGCGCTTGCAGCGTGGCCCGCGCCTGGCGGAGCCGGTCGGTGTACTCGTGGCGGTCGGGGCGCATGGCCGAGGCCATCGCCAGGTGCTCGACGCCGCGCTCGAACCGGTCGAGCCGGGTCAGCGACAGGCCGAGCGCGAAGTGGCCGTAGTGGGAGTCGGGGGCCAGCTCGACCAGCCGGCCGAAGGCCTCGGCCGCACGGTGGAAGCGTCCTGCGTCGTAGCTGGCGCGCCCCAGCGCCTCCCACCCGCTGGCAGAGCGCGAGTCCGCTTCGACGGTGCGCTCGAGCAGGACCGCGGCCGCCGCGGCGTCGCCGCGCTCGAGCAGCTCGACCCCGCGCTGCCACCACTCGTACGGGCCGCCGTCGGGAGGTCTGCTCACGGCCCCACGGTACGACGCCGCTCACCGCGCCGCCCGTGCGGTGCGCGCGGTGAGCACCTCGACCTCGTAGCGGCTCGACGGCCCGGACGGCGTGCGCCAGAACCGCCGCCGCAGGCTGCCCGTCACCTCGACGACCGTCGCCGGCGGCCAGCCCAGCGCCCGCTTGCGCAGGTGCGGCTTCCAGAGCGCGCAGTCGACGGTGTCGACCCCGCCGTCGACGCGCGGCACCACCACCCGGCCGGTCACCACGACGTCCCCGGACGGCAGCTCGCGCTCGTCCCCGCCCTGCCACCGGCCGACGAGGCGCACCTCGTTGACCGCCGGCGCCTCGTCGTCCGAGGTCTTCGCCCGTGGTGCCGTCGTGCGTCCTGCCATGCGTCCTCCCGCTCGCCGTGGCCGGCGTGCGCCGACGGGTCGAGCCTCGCGGCGGGGCGCCGCCGGACGGAACCCAGCGCCGAGCGGTTGTGGACGACGGGACTCAGACGGAGGGCTGTGGACCGTCCGTCGGCGCACCAGCGCTCTCGTCCACATCGTCCTCGTGGTCGTCCTCGTCGTCGTCGAGGTCGATGAAGGCCAGGCCCTGCAGCTCGGCCAGCCGCTCGTCGGCCTCGGTGACGCCGTCCAGGTCGCTGTCGGAGGCCTGCGCGAACCAGCCGAGGGCCTCCTCGTCGCGCCCGGCGGCGAGCAGCGCCTCGGCGTACGCGTACCGCAGGCGCGGGGTGAACGCGTGCGTGTCGGGTGCGGTCAGCTCGGGGATCTGCAGGCTGACCACGGCGGCCGGGGCCTGGCCCAGGTCCAGCCGGGCGCCGGACACCACGATCGCCAGCTCGACCCGCTCGGCCGTCGACAGCGTCCCGGCCTCCGGGGACGCCGCCAGCTCGAGCGCGCGCTCGGGCCGGCCCAGGCCGCGCTCGGCGTCAGCCATCAACGGCAGCTGGTGCGACGAGCCGCTCATCCGCCGGGCGGCTCGCAGCTCGGCGAGGGCCTCGGCCCACAGCCCGGCGTGGTACGCCGTGACCCCCACGGCCTCGCGGACGACGGCTACGCGGCCCGCGCGCCGCTGGGCGGCCATCGCGTGGGCGTAAGCGGTCTCGGGGTCGTCGGCGAGCAGCCGGCCGGCCATCACCAGGTGGCGCGCGACCATCTCGGCGTTGGCCTTGGACAGCGAGCGGAGCTGGGCGCGCACGGGACGCTCGAGCTCGGCGCCGCTGACGTCGTCCGGCAGGGCGGGCTCGTCCGGGCCGGCCCGACGGGGACCGAGCAGCCGCACGGGCTCGTCGGTCCCGCGCGTCGGACGACCGCGGTCGCTCGCCCGCGGCGCACCCGCGCCAGGGCCACCTGCGGCATCCCTGCGCGGAGCACCGTCCCGGCGGGGACCGGCCTGCTGGCGCGGAGCACCGTCGCGACGCGGAGCACCGTCGCGACGAGGACCGCCCTCGCGACGAGGACCGCCCTCGCGACGAGAACCGCCCTCGCGGCGAGGACCACCCTCGCGACGAGAACCACCCTGCTGGCGCGGCCGGCTCGACCCGCTGCCGACCGGGCGCGCCCCCTCGCGGCGGGGCCGGCGCTGGTCGTCCGGTCGCTGGGACCGCTCGGGTCGCTCGTCGTCGCTCATGGTGCGGGGTCCTCCATCGAGGTCGGGGCAGCAGCAGCGTAGGCGGGCAAAACGAAGACGCCCACCCGGGTGACCCGGGTGGGCGTCTCGAAAGAATGTCCGGCGGCGTCCTACTCTCCCACGAGGTCCCCCTCGCAGTACCATCGGCGCAATTGGGCTTAGCTTCCGGGTTCGGAATGGAGCCGGGCGTTTCCCCAATGCTATGGCCGCCGAAACTCTATAGAGATGTCACAGTCGTCTCCGACCGCATCTCGGGAACCGCACAGTGGACGCGTAGCATCTTTGTATCAAGTTATCGGCTTATTAGTACCGGTCAGCTGCATGCATTACTGCACTTCCACATCCGGCCTATCAACCCAGTAGTCTAGCTGGGAGCCTCTCGGGGAACACCCCATGGAAACCTCATCTTGAAGCGTGCTTCCCGCTTAGATGCTTTCAGCGGTTATCACTTCCGAACGTAGCTAATCAGCGGTGCTCCTGGCGGAACAACTGACACACCAGAGGTTCGTCCATCCCGGTCCTCTCGTACTAGGGATAG
>NZ_BAAGXY010000050.1:0-12868 GCF_054779595.1 Angustibacter peucedani | reverse complement strand
GGGGCAGCGGGAGCCGGCGTCGGTGCGGCGGCAGGGGCCGCGGGGGCCGCGGGGGCCGCGGGGGCCGCAGGCGCGGCGGTCGAGGCGGCGGGCGCCCCGTTGCTGGCCGGCACCTCGGACGGCGTGTAGTCCTCGAAGAACTCCCACCACGCGCGGTCGACGGACGTCTTGTCCTTCAGGTACTGCTGGTAGAGCTCGTCCACCAGCCACTCGTTGGGCCCGAAGGCCGCCATCGGGTCGCTGCTCGTGGGCTCCTGCGACACGGCGGTGATCGCCTCTTCCGTCTGCTCGAATCGGGGTGCGGTCGGCCGGACCCCGGTGTCCGGCCGTCGGCCTCTAGGCTAGTGCGTCGCCGAGCGCGGTGCCGAGGGGCTCGTCGGGTCGGCTCAGGTGATGTCGCGCCGGGCCGTCAGCAGCCACCCGGCGACCCCGATCAGCAGGCCGTAGCCGAGCACCACCAGGCCACCCGCCCACCACGGCAGCAGGTCGCTGCCGGTGTAGCCCTCGACGAGCGCGGCGGACGCGCTGCCGAGCGTGTACTGGTCGAGCGGGCTCGCGTCGAGCTGGCGGATCGCGAGGCCGGCGAGCGGGTCGACGAGGAACACGTAGCCGACCGCGACCAGCACGGCCGCCACCTGGTTGCGCAGCAGGACGCCCAGGCTGAGCCCGATCAGGCACCACAGGACGATGCCCGGGACGCCGAGGGCCAGCGACCGCAGCACCGTGCGGTCGCCGACGTCCGTGCTGATCCCGCGCGCGGCCGCGACCACCTCGACCGTGACGAGCGAGAGCAGCTGGGTGACCAGCGCGTACCCGATCCCGACGACGACGGACGCGAGCGCCTTGGCGACCACGACCCGGCTGCGGTGCGGCGTGGCGAGGAAGGTCTGGGTCGCCGTCCGGTGCCGGAAGTCGACGGCGCCGACGATGGTGCCCATGACCAGCGCCATGAGGTAGCCGCTCTGGAAGCCGGCCGACAGGGCGCCGCGCAGCCCCTCGGCGGTGTCGAGCGCCGGCAGCGGCGGGGCGCCCGGCCCGGGCGTGGAGCCCGCGAAGACGGCGGTGACCGCCACCTGCAGCGCGACGAGGACGGCCAGGCCGACCAGCAGCCCCCACCACATCTTGGTCGTGCGCACCTTGACCAGCTCGGCCGCGAACGCGCGGCCCAGCCCGCCGCCGCTCACGCCGCCGCCCCGGGCGTGCGGCGCTCGACGTCGATGCGCTGCTCGGCCGCGCTGACCATGCGCAAGAACGTGGTCTCGAGGTCCTGGTGCACCGGGGCGAGCAGGTGCAGCGGCACGCCGGCGGCGTGGACGACGTCCCCGACCTGGTCGGGCGTGCGGCCGCGGACGACGAGCGAGCCCGGCCGCCCGTCCTCGACGACAGCACCTGCCGCCGCCAGGGCGGTGCGGGCGGCCTCGAGGTCGGGGGAGCGCAGCTCGACGCCGGGCTCGCCGGCGAGGGAGGCGAGCGGTCCGGTGTGCACCAGCCGGCCGCGCGCCAGCACCACGACGTCGTCGACCGTCTGCTGCACCTCCGAGAGCACGTGGCTGCTGACCAGCACCGTGCGGCCCTCGGAGGCCAGGTGGCGCAGGTAGCCGCGCAGCCAGGCGATGCCCTCGGGGTCGAGCCCGTTGGCGGGCTCGTCGAGCAGCAGCACCGCCGGGTCGCCGAGCATGGCGCCGGCCAGGGTGAGGCGCTGGCGCATGCCGAGCGAGAAGCCCCCCACGCGGCGGTCGGCGGCGTCGGCCAGGCCGGTCAGCGCCAGCACCTCGTCACCGCGGGCCGCGTCGATCCCGCCGGCCGCGCACATCCAGCGCAGGTGGTGGCGCGCGGTGCGACCGGGGTGGAAGGACGAGCCGTCGAGCCCGGCGCCGACCACGCGCAGCGGGTCGCGCAGCGCCGCGTACGGCTGGCCGCCGATCGTCGCGGTGCCGGACGTCGGCTGCAGCAGGCCCAGCAGCATCCGCAGCGTGGTGGTCTTGCCGGCGCCGTTGGGGCCGAGGAAACCGGTGACGCGGCCGGGCTCCACGGCGAACGACACGTCGTCGACGGCCAGCACGCCGCCGAACCGCTTGGTCAACCCGGTGAGCTCGAGCCGTCGTCCGGCGTGCGCGTCGTCGTCCACGACCCCCATCCCACCACCTGACGTGACGGGAGGGTCAAGCCCCCGCGGCGGCCACGTCGACCGCAGCGCCGCTGAACTGCGCGGCGTACAGCCGGGCGTAGGCGCCGTCGCGCTCGAGCAGCTCGGCGTGCGAGCCCTGCTCGACGATCGAGCCGTCCTCCATCACCAGGATCAGGTCGGCGTCGCGGATCGTCGAGAGCCGGTGGGCGATGACGAAGCTGGTGCGGTCGCTGCGCAGGGCCTGCATCGCCTGCTGCACGAGCAGCTCGGTGCGGGTGTCGACCGAGCTGGTCGCCTCGTCGAGGATCAGCAGCGCGGGATCGGCCAGGAAGGCGCGCGCGATGGTGACGAGCTGCTTCTCGCCGGCGCTGATGTTGCTGGCCTCGGCGTCGAGCACGGTGTCGTAGCCGTCGGGCAGCGAGTGCACGAAGCGGTCGACGAACGTCGCGCGGGCGGCCTCGAGCACCTCCTCGTCCGACGCCCCCGGCCGGCCGTAGGCGATGTTCTCGCGGATGGTCCCGGCGAACAGCCAGGTGTCCTGCAGCACCATGCCGATCTCGGAGCGCAGGGTGTGCCGGGTCAGCCGGGTGATGTCGACGTCGTCCAGCGTGATGCGTCCGGAGTCGAGCTCGTAGAAGCGCATCACCAGGTTGACGAGCGTCGTCTTGCCAGCCCCGGTCGGGCCGACGATCGCGACGGTCTGGCCGGGCTCGACCACCAGGCTGAGGTCCTCGATCAGCGGTGTGCCGGGGTCGTACGAGAACGACACGTGCTCGAACGCGACCCGGCCGTGCGGGTCGTCGAGCGGCGTGGGCGTCGCGGCGTCGGGCTCCTGCTCCTCGGCGTCGAGCAGCTCGAAGACGCGCTCGGCCGACGCCACCGCCGACTGCATGAGGTTCGCCATGGACGCGACCTGCGTGAGCGGCTGGGTGAACTGGCGCGAGTACTGGATGAACGCCTGCACCTCGCCGAGCGACATGGCGCCGGTGGCCACGCGCAGGCCGCCGACGACGGCGATCGCGACGTAGTTGAGGTTCCCGATGAACATCATCGTCGGCATGATGATGCCGCTCACGAACTGCGCCCCGAAGCCGGCGTCGTGCAGCTCGGAGTTCTTCTGCGCGAACGACTCCTCGGTCTCGCGCTGCTTGCCGAACACCTTCACCAGGCTGTGGCCGGTGAACGTCTCCTCGATGATGCCGTTGAGCTCGCCGGTGCTGCGCCACTGCTGCACGAAGTGCTTCTGCGAGCGCTTGCCGATGGCGGCGGTGACGACCATGGTCACGGGGATCGTCACCAGGGCGATGACGGCCAGCAGCGGCGAGATCCAGATCATCGCGGCCACCATGGCGACGACCGTGAGCAGCGAGGTCAGCAGTTGGCTCAGCGTCTGCTGCAGGCCCTGCGCGAGGTTGTCGATGTCGTTGGTGACACGGCTGAGCAGCTCGCCGCGCGGCTGGCGGTCGAAGTAGGGGAGCGGCAGGCGCGCGAGCTTGTCCTCGACGTCCGCGCGCAGCTGGAAGATCGTGCGGTTGACCGCGCCGGTGAGCACCCGGCCCTGCAGCCACTGCATGAGCGCGGCGACGACGTACAGCGCGAGGACGAGCAGCAGGACGTCGGCCACGCGGTCGAACGCGATGCCGCGCCCCGGCACGAGGTCGGGCATGTGCGCGACGAGGTCGGCGAACGTGTCCTGCCCGCGCTCGCGGGCGGCAGCGACGACCTGCTCGCGCGTCGCCCCGGCGGGCAGCCGCCCGCCGATGGCGCCGGCGAAGATGAGGTCGGTGGCGTGGCCGAGGATGCGCGGCCCGACGGACGACAGACCGACGCTGACCAGCGCCAGCGCCAGGACGGCGGTCAGCGCAGAGCGCTCGGGGCGCAGCAGCCCCAGCAGCCGGCGGGCCGACGTCCGGAAGTCCTGCGACTTCTCGGTCGGCAGCGCCATGCCCATGCCCGGTCCACGCTGCTGGCGCGGGCCGCGCCGGGCCTCGGCGGCCTTCTCCTCCTCGGTCTTCAGGCCCTCGCTCATGCCGCCACCTCCCGCGCGCCGCTCTGCGACCGGGCGATCTCCTGGTAGGTCTCGCAGGTCTCGAGCAGCTCGTCGTGGGTGCCGGTGCCGACGACCCGACCGTCCTCGAGGACGACGATGCGGTCGGCGTCGACGATGGTCGAGACCCGCTGAGCGACGACGACCACGGCGGCGTCCCGGGTCACCGGTCTCAGCGCGGCTCTCAGCCGGGCGTCGGTGGCCAGGTCGAGGGCCGAGAAGGAGTCGTCGAACAGGTAGACCGAGGGCCGGGCGACGAGCGCGCGGGCGATCGCGAGCCGTTGGCGCTGGCCGCCGGACACGTTGGTGCCGCCCTGCGTGATCGGGGCGTCGAGGCCCTCGGGCATGGCGCGCACGAAGTCCTCGGCCTGGGCGACGCGCAGGGCGGCCCACAGGTCGTCGTCCGTCGCGCTGCTGTCGCCGAAGCGCAGGTTGCTCGCGACGGTGCCGGTGAACAGGTACGGCTTCTGCGGCACCAGGCCGATGCGGCCCCACAGGTCGTCGAGGTCGGCCTCTCGGACGTCGACGCCGCCGACGAGCACGCGACCGCCCGTGACGTCGTAGAGCCGCGGCACCAGCTGCAGCAGCGTGGACTTGCCGGCGCCGGTGCTGCCGATGACCGCGGTGGTCGTCCCGGGCTCGGCGCTGAACGAGATCCGTTGCAGCACAGGGACCTGCGCCCCCGGGTAGCTGAACTCGACGTCCTCGAACCGGACGTCGACCGGCCCGTCGGGCAGGTGCGTCGGCCGCTCGGCCGGGACGACGGTCGAGCTGGTGTCGAGCACCTCGCCGATGCGACCGGCGGAGACGGTGGCGCGCGGGATCATCATCGACATGAAGGTCGCCATCATCACCGACATGAGGATCTGCATCAGGTAGGACATGAACGCGGTCAGGGCGCCGATCTGCATGGCGCCGCTCTCGACCCGGTGGGCGCCGAACCACAGCACTGCGACCGTCGAGGCGTTGAACACCAGCATGACGATCGGGAAGACCAGCGCCATCAGCCGCCCCACGGCGACCGCGGTGCCGGTGTACTGCGTGTTGGCGTCGCCGAAGCGGTCGCGCTCGTGGTCCTCGCGGACGAACGCGCGGACGACGCGGATGCCCGTGATCTGCTCTCGCAGGACGCGGTTGACCCAGTCGACCGACTCCTGCATCAGGCGGAACTGCGGGATCATCCGCCGGATCACCAGGGCGACGGACAGCGCCAGCAGCGGGACGGCGACCCCGACCAACCAGCTCAGGCCGACGTCCTCGCGCAGCGCCATGATGACGCCGCCGACCATCATGATCGGCGCCGACACCATCATGGCGGCGCCCATGAACACGACCTGCTGCACCTGGGTGACGTCGTTGGTGCTGCGCGAGATCAGCGTCGGAGCGCCGAACCTCGAGACCTCCTGGGCCGAGAAGCTCCCGACGCGGGCGAAGACGGACGCGCGCAGGTCGCGGCCGAGCCCGGCGGCGCTGCGGGCGCCGAGGTAGGTGGCGACGACGGTGGCCACGACCTGCAGCAGGCTGACCGCGAGCATGAGGGCGCCGGCCCGCAGGATGAAGTGGGTGTCGCCGAGGGCCACGCCCTGGTCGATGATCTTGCCGTTCAGGCTCGGCAGGTAGAGCGAGGCCATGGTGCCGACGAGCTGCAGCGCGACGAGCAGCGTGAGCAGCGTGCGGTACGGCGCGAGGTAGGTGCGGACGATCCGGACGAGCATCAGGCCCCCCTGGGCGTGCGGTGGGTGGTGGAGAGCAGGCCGTTCAGGACGACGTCCACGATCTCGTCGGCCGTGGCCGTGGAGCGGGCCATCATGGGGTGGACGCTCGAGAGCGTCAGCATGCGCAGGAAGTCGAGCAGGCGGTCGGGTTCGACGCGCAGGTCGCGGGCGTCGTCCCCGACCAGGTCGACGAGGGCGCGCTCGAGCTGCTGCTCGGCCCGCCGGCCGTGGTCGGTGCCCGACACCCGGCGGGGGCCGCCGATCGGCTGGCCGCTGCTGCGCAACGTCATCAGCAGGCTGAACACGCCGTCGAGGTGCTGCTGCAGCACCGTGACGGCGGCCGTGAGCCGCGGCTGCAGCGGCAGGTCGGCGTCGATGCCGCGCAGGGTGGCGACCACCCCGACGGTGTCGAAGGCCTCCTGCACGCAGGCCTGCAGCAGCTCGTCCTTCGAGCCGAAGGCGCGGAAGATCGTGCCCTCGGCGACGCCCGCCGCCTCGGCGATCTCGCGGGTGCTCACGGCGCCGCCGCGCTGCCGCACCAGCGGCAGCGTCGCCGCCACGAGGGCGGCGCGGCGCTCGTCCGGCGGCAGGGAGGGGGCGCGGGGGGTCACCCGGCGAGCATAAGTGAGTGAGCACTCACTCACAAGGGGTTTCAGCGCCGTGGCAGTGGCGACCCGCATGGTCACCGCGCGGTGGCTGTGTGCACGACCAGAGCACGGTCACCATGCCGGTAGCCACCCGCCGTGGTCGAGGACCCGCGCCGCACGTGCGTCTCAGGCGTCCTCGAGCTGGCGCTGCGGCACGGTGACGCGGATGTCGCAGCCGCTTGGCGACTCGGCCACCCGGATCGTGCCCTCGTGCAGGTCGACCACCCACCGGGCGATCGCGAGGCCGAGGCCGGTGCCGCCGTCGTGCGCCGACGACGCACCCCCGCGGTGGAACCGGTCGAAGACGCGTACGCGGTCGCGCGGGTCGATGCCGGGCCCCTCGTCGATGACGTCGAGCTGCACCTCGGCCGCCGAGCCGCGGGCCTTCGCGGTGACGACGCCGCCGGGCGGGGAGTGCCGGGCCGCGTTGTCGAGCAGGTTGGCGACCACCTGGTGCAGGCGGTCCTGGTCGGCGACGAGGGTGAGGTCGGCCGGCTGGACGTCGACGACGTACCGGACGTCGCGCCCCGCGAGCTCGGCCTGCTCGACGCAGGTCTGCAAGAAGTGCTCCAGCCCCAACCGGTTGCGGTGCAACGGGACCGCACCCGCCTCGACCCGTGAGAGGTCGAGCAGCTGGCTGACCAGGTCGCCCAGGCGCTCGGTCTGCGCGAGCGCGGCGCGCAGGGTCGCGTCGTCCGGGGTGGTCACGCCGTCGACGAGGTTCTCGAGCACGGCGCGCAACGCCGAGACCGGCGTGCGCAGCTCGTGGCTGACGTTGGCGACGAGCTCGCGGCGCTGCCGGTCGGCGTCGCCCAGGTCCTCGGCCATCATGTTGAACGCGCGACCGAGCTCGCCCACCTCGTCCGAGGACGTCGCTTGCACCCGCCGGCTGTAGTCGCCGCGCGCCATCGCCCGCGCCGCAGCGGTCATCTCGCGCAGCGGCGAGGTCATGCCGCGCGCCAGCACCTGCGTGACGACGAGCGCGAAGAGCACCGACAGCGGCAGGGTGTACCGCGTCGCGAGGTCGTTGTGCAGCCCGGCCCACACGAAGATCGCCGAGGTGCTGCACGTCGCCGCGACCAGGATCCCGAGCTTGATCTTGATCGAGCGGAACGGGTCCAGCGGACGCAGGTCGCGCACGCGGCCGCCGGCCGAGGTGTTCACGACCCGCCGCCGCCCTCGAGCGCCTCGCCGTGCGGCTCGGCCGAGTAGCCGACGCCGTGCACCGTGCGGATCAGGCCGGGTCCGAGCTTGCGCCGCAACGCCTTGATGTGGCTGTCGACCGTGCGCGTGCCGGAGGCGTCGGCCCAGTCCCACACGTCGGCCAGCAGCGTCTCGCGCGTCAGCACCGTGCGAGCGCTGGAGGCCAGCCGCACCAGCAGGTCGAACTCGATCGGCGTCAGGTGCACCTCGTCGCCGTCACGTCGCACGCGGCGCTCGGCGCGGTCGATCTCGACCGGCCCGAGCACGATGGACGACGGCCCGTCCCCGGCCTCGACCAGCTGCTGGGCGCGGGCGACCCGGCGCAGCAGCGCGTTGACCCGCGCCACCAGCTCGCGCATCGAGAACGGCTTGGTCATGTAGTCGTCGGCGCCGACGCCCAGCCCGACGAGCATGTCGGTCTCGTCGTCGCGCGCGGTGAGCATCAGCACGGGCACCGGCCGCTCGGCCTGCACCCGACGGCACACCTCGAGCCCGTCGAAGCCCGGCAGCATGACGTCGAGCACCATCGCGTCGGGCGGGCTCGACAGCGCCGCCTGCACGGCCGACGGTCCGTCGCCGGCGACGTCCACCTCGTAGCCCTCGGCGCGCAACCGGTGCGCGACCGACAGCGCGATGGTCGGCTCGTCCTCGACGACGAGGACACGACGAGGCGTGGACGGTCCGCCGCCCGGCTGCTGGCCGCTCATGCTCCCGACTCTACGGCGCGCGGTGAGGGGGTCGTGTGAAGCGCCGTATCGTTCCGGTGTGCATTTCCTCGACGGCCACAGCCCCCGCGGCGACCTCACCTACAACGACGTCTTCCTCGTGCCGAACCGCTCGGACGTCACGTCCCGCCTGGACGTCGACCTGTCGACGGTCGACGGGACGGGCACGACGGTGCCGGTCGTCGTCGCGAACATGACGGCGGTCGCCGGACGACGGATGGCCGAGACCGTGGCCCGGCGCGGCGGGCTCGTCGTGGTGCCGCAGGACATCCCGGTCGACGTCCTCGCGGAGGTCGTGGCGTGGGTCAAGCAGCGCGACCCGGTGCTCGACACCCCGCTCACGCTCACCGCGCACGACACGGTGCTCGACGCGCTGCACCTGATCCCCAAGCGCGCGCACGGCGCCGTCGTGGTCGTCGACGACCAGCACCGCCCGGTCGGTCTGGTGACCACCCGCGACTGCACCGGCGTCGACCGCTACACCTCGCTCGCCGACGTCATGAGCCGTGACCCGCTCACCCTCGACGCCGACGCGCTGCACGGACCCGACGGGCTGCGGGCCGGCTTCGAGCGCCTGGACGCCGCGCGCCGCAAGGTCGCCCCCGTCGTCCGCGACGGCGTGCTGGTCGGCCTGCTCACGCGCACCGGCGCGCTGCGCTCGACCATCTACCGCCCGGCCCTGGACGACGCGGGCCGGCTGCGCGTCGCGGCGGCCGTCGGCATCAACGGCGACGTCGTGGCCAAGGCCCGTGCGCTGCTCGAGGCCGGTGCCGACGCCCTCGTCGTCGACACCGCCCACGGCCACCAGGCCAAGATGCTCGAGGCGCTCGCGGCCGTGCGCTCGCTCGACCCGCAGGTGCCGGTCGTCGCCGGCAACGTCGTCACGGCCGACGGCGTGCGCGACCTCGTCGCCGCGGGCGCCGACATCGTCAAGGTCGGCGTCGGCCCCGGCGCCATGTGCACCACCCGGATGATGACCGCGGTCGGCCGGCCCCAGTTCAGCGCCGTGCTGGAGTGCGCGGCCGCCGCGCGCGAGCTCGGCCGGCACGTCTGGGCGGACGGCGGCGTGCGCCACCCGCGCGACGTCGCCCTCGCGCTCGCCGCCGGCGCGAGCCAGGTGATGGTCGGCTCGTGGTTCGCCGGCACCAACGAGAGCCCGGGCGACCTGATGACCGACGCGCAGGGGCGGGAGTACAAGGAGAGCTTCGGCATGGCCTCGGCCCGCGCCGTCGCCGCCCGCACGCGCGACGACTCGGCCTTCGACCGGGCCCGCAAGGGGTTGTTCGAGGAGGGCATCTCGAGCTCGCGCATGCTGCTCGACCCGCGGCGGCCCGGCGTCGAGGACCTGCTCGACCAGATCACCTCGGGCGTGCGCAGCGCGTGCACGTACGTCGGCGCGCGCACGCTCGACGAGCTGCACGAGAAGGCGGTCGTGGGCCTGCAGTCCAGCGCCGGCTACGACGAGGGCCGGCCGCTGCCGGTCGGCTGGTAGCCGTCCGGACCCGTACGATGGCTCGGGTGAGACCGCGAGCCGGCGACCGCGCCGACCCCGACGAACCCCACCATCGAAGCCGTCCGACCTCGGCGAGGTCGGCATGATCGAGTGGCTCCTGCTCGTCGCCAGCGTCGTCCTGACCGCGGGCACCGCGGTGTTCGTCGCCGCCGAGTTCTCCCTGGTCGCGCTCGACCGCTCGTCGGTCGAGCGGTCCGTCGCCGCGGGGGACGCCCGCTCCGAGGGCGTCCTGACCGCGCTGCGGCACCTGTCGACCCAGCTGTCGGCCTGCCAGGTCGGGATCACGCTGACCACGCTGCTGGTCGGCTTCCTGGCCGAGCCCAGCATCGCCGCGCTGCTCGAGGGCCCCATCACGGCCACCGGCCTGCCCGAGGGCGCCGTCGAGCCCGTGGCGGTGGCCGTCGCGCTGGTGCTGGCCACCGCGTTCTCGATGGTGCTCGGCGAGCTGGTGCCCAAGAACCTCGCGATCGCCCGGCCGTTGCAGACCGCGCAGGTCATCGCGCTGCCGATGCGGCTGTTCTCCACCGTGGCGCGCCCGCTCATCGCGCTGCTCAACGGCAGCGCCAACAAGGTGCTGCGGCGCATCGGCGTCGAGCCCAAGGAAGAGCTGTCGAACGCGCGCACGCCCCAGGAGCTCGCCTCGTTGGTGCGCCGTTCGGCCGAGGCCGGAACGCTCGACGCCGGCACCGCCGAGCTCGTGACCCGCTCGCTGGGCTTCGGCGAACGCACGGCCGAGGACGTCATGACCCCTCGCCTGCGCTGCACGGTCGTGCAGCGCGACGAGACGGCGGCGGACGTCGTCCGGCTGGCGCGCACCACCGGCCACTCCCGCTTCCCGGTCGTCGACGAGGACCTGGACGACGTCGTCGGCGTCGTGCACGTCAAGCGCGCCGTCGCCGTGCCGCTCGAGCGCCGGGCCGAGGTGCCGGCGGCCGCGCTGATGTCCGAGCCCCTGATGGTGCCCGAGACCGTGCGGCTCGACCCGCTGCTGGTGCAGCTGCGCGAGCAGGGCCTGCAGCTCGCCGTCGTCGTCGACGAGTACGGCGGCACGTCCGGCGTGGTGACGCTCGAGGACGTCGTCGAGGAGATCGTCGGCGAGGTGGCCGACGAGCACGACCGCGGCCGCAGCTCCGGCCGCCGGCTGCGCGACGGCGCCTGGGTGGTACCCGGCCTGTGGCGCCCGGACGAGGTGCGCGACCGGGTCGGGGCCGACGTCCCGGACGACGGTGCGTACGAGACCGTCGGCGGCTACGTCATGGCCCGGCTCGGCCGCGTGCCCGAGGTCGGGGACGTCGTCCGCACCGACGGCTGGCAGCTCGAGGTCACCCGCATGGAGGGACGGCGCGTCGACCGGCTGCGCGTCCTGCCCGCGGCCGAGCAGGACCAGCCGTGAGCGCCGGGGTCGCCCTCGCCGTCGCGCTGGCGCTGCTGCTCGCCAACGCCTTCTTCGTCGGCGCCGAGTTCGCGATCATGGCCGCCCGGCGCAGCCAGATCGAGCCGCTCGCCGCCGCGGGGTCGCGGCGCGCCCGCAGCACCCTGTGGGCCATGGAGCACGTGTCGGTGATGCTCGCCTGCGCCCAGCTCGGCGTCACGGTCTGCTCGCTCGGCCTCGGTGCCGTGGCCGAGCCCGCCCTGGCCCACCTGCTCGAGCGGCCGTTCGAGTGGGCGCACGTGCCCGAGGGGCTCGTGCACCCGGTCGCCTTCGCGCTGGCGCTCGCCGTCGTGGTCTACCTGCACGTCGTGGTCGGCGAGATGGTGCCGAAGAACCTCGCCATCGCCGGCCCGGACCGCGCGGCGCTGGTGCTCGCGCCGCCGCTGGTGATGGTCTCGCGCGGGCTCGGGCCCGTGATCCGCGTGCTCAACGGCCTGGCCAACGGCGTGCTGCACCTGCTGCGGGTCGAGCCCAAGGACGAGGTCACCTCGACGTTCACCGCCGAGGAGGTCTCCTCGATCGTCGCCCAGTCGCGGCGCGAGGGGCTGCTCGGCGACGAGCACGGCCTGGTCTCGGGCGCCCTGGAGTTCAGCGAGCGCGCGGCGGCCGACGTCGCCGTCCCGCTCGCCGAGCTCGTCACGGTGCCGTCGGGCTCCACGCCCGAGGACGTCGAGCGGCTCGTCGCGCGCACCGGCTTCTCGCGCTTCCCGGTCACCGCGACGGACGGCGAGCTGGCCGGCTACCTGCACCTGAAGGACGTGCTCTACGCCGACGACGAGCGCTACGAGCAGCCGGTGCCGCCCAAGCGGGTGCGCTCGCTGGTCACCGTCGGCGCGGGCGACGAGGTCGAGGACGTGCTGGCCACGATGCAGCGCTCGGGCGCCCACCTCGCGCGCGTGGTCGAGGCCGACCGGGTCACCGGCGTGGTGTTCCTCGAGGACGTGCTGGAGGAGCTCGTCGGCGAGGTGCAGGACGAGACCCGCCGCCAGGCCACGCGCTGACGACCTGCGCAGAAACCTCGATCTCGTGTGGTGTGCGTCACATCCGGCGCGCCGGGCCCTGTTGTGATTCGTCCGTTTCGCCTATGGTCGTCAGGCGGTGCCGGGGCCGTCCCACAGCCCTGGCACGCGGACGTCGCCGGGCTTCCCCACCGGTAGTGTTCGCTGCTCCCGACTTCCTGTCGTCGACCCCTGCCGGAGATCCCGCGTGCCCCCTGCCGACCACCTGACGGACCCCGCGTCCGTGACGGCTCAGGGGGAGCCGACCCAGCAGCAGAGCTCCTACCGCGGACGACGACGCCGCGAGGCCGACGTCGAGGTGACCGAGCCGGTGACGCTGGCCGACCTCGCCGAGCGCTCGCCGCAGGTGCCGCCGGCTGCGCCGCAGTACCGCACGCGCGCCGAGGCCGAGGCCGCCGCGCGCACCGCCGAGGCCGCCGCCCGCACCACGACGACCGCG
>NZ_BAAGXY010000049.1:0-19970 GCF_054779595.1 Angustibacter peucedani | reverse complement strand
GCTGGCCGGGTGGCCCGGGCTCGTGGCGGCGGTGGCCGTGGCCGCGGCGTCGGCCGTCGTCCGGCGTCCGGCCGGGTCGCCGCCCCCGCTGCTGGTGGCGACCGGCGTCCTGCTCGTCGGGTGGTGCGCCTGGGCCCCGTGGCCCGACGCGCTCGCGACCAACCGCGGCGCCGCCGGGCAGGTGCTGGTGGTCGCGGTGCTGGCGGCTGCGCTCAGCCCGGGACGGCGGAGCGCTCGACCTGGTCGGCCACCTCGGACCGCGGCCCGTCGCGACGACGCACCCGCTCCAGCAGCGGCTGCTCCAGCAGGTACCAGCTGATCGAGGCGACCAACACGCTGATCACGAGCGTCAGCAGCCACGAGACCCAGAAGCCGCCGGCGAAGATGCCGCGGTCGAGCACCTGCCGCACCACGTAGAGCACCGGCAGGTGCCACAGGAACAGGCCGTAGCTGATGGTCCCGAGCCAGCGCATCGGGCCCGACCCCAGCCAGCGGGTGAAGCCGTCGGTGGCGCCGAGCACGCACGGCGCGATCACGAGCGTCGCGATCACCGTGTAGCCGACGTGCTTGAGCAGGTCCTCGGACGCCGACGCGAACCGCAGGTCGTACGGGCCAGCCAGGCGGGTCGTCACCAGCCACAGCAGCAGCAGCGCGCCGAGGCGCAGCGGCGTGGTCGCCGCGCGCACGACCTCGGCCACCGCGACGAACCGCGGGTCGCCGTCCAGGCTGCGCCGGCGGACGACGGCGAGCAGCATGCCGGCCGCGAACCAGTCGAGCGTGGCCGGCAGCCACTGCAGCCCGGCGTACGGCAGCCCGAGCACCCCGTGGATCGCCACCAGCCGCCAGGCCCAGGCCAGCACCAGCACGAGCCCGAGCAGCACCAGCTCGCGGCCGGCGTCACGCCGGCCGTCGCGCCGGGCCAGCCGGGAGACGAGCAGCGCCAGCAGCGGCAGCGCGACGTAGAAGGCCATCTCGGTCGACAGGCTCCACAGGTGGTTCAGGCCCGGCACCTGCCACTCGGCCTTCCAGGTCTGCACCATCAGCAGGTTGGCCAGCCAGTGCCCGGCCGGGGCGCGGCGGGCGCCGTCGACGAGCATCAGGGTCGTGGGCAGCACCACGAGCCACGCCGGCACGATCCGGGTGACCCGGTGCAGGGCGTAGCGCCGGACGTCGGGAGCCGGGGTGCCGCCGTAGCCGGCGCGCACGTGCGGCGTGTAGAGCAGGAACCCGCTGAGCACGAAGAAGAACGCGACGCCGATGTCGAACCGGCTCAGCAGCCCGGGCAGCACGTGGCCGCCGGTGGCGCCGGACAGGAACCCGACGTGCGTCGTCATCACGGCGAGCACCGCGATCGCGCGCACGCCGTCGAGCGAGCCGAGGTGCTGCTTCATGACCCGGTCCTCGGGGCCACCACCTGCACCTGCGGGACGCAGACGTGCTGGGACGACGGGTGCACGCGCACCGCGCCGACGTCCGCGCCGAACGGCACCGGCACCAGGAGCGTGTGCGGGCCCGGGTCGAGGGTGGCCGGCACCAGCGCCGACGCCGGGTGCACGCCGCCGTCGCCGGAGACGACGTCGAGCTGCAGCGTCGTGGGCGACAGGGTCAGCACCTGCACGCTCAGCAGCATGCCGCGGTAGTAGGGCACGCGGTCGCGCAGCGAGATCGTCACCGGCTCGGCCGGGGCGGCGGGCACGGACGTGCCGCAGTAGCCCGAGCTCGGCGGCGAGCTCGCCCCGAGCGTCTGCGGCCGGGCCGTGGAGACCGCGCCGGTCGGACCGACCTGCAGAACCGGTCCGTCGGCGAGCGAGGTCTGCAGGCCAGGGTGGCTGAGCAGCACCAAGTCGGTGGTGGTCAGCTCGTCCTCGAACCAGCCCGGGATGACGTCGTCCGGCACGGGCGTGGGCATCACGACCGCCGGGGGAGAAGCGGGGAACCGTGCGACCCGGTCGAGGCCGGCGTCCAGCGCGGACAGGTACGCGGGGCTGGCGTTGGTGTGCCACTGGCGGGCGAAGCCGTTCCACGACACGACCGAGGCGACGGCCACGGCGACGAGCACCACGGCCGTGGCCGTGCGGTTCGGCGGGCGGGAACGACGGGCGGCCGAGCGGGCGCCGGACGTCGCCGGGCGCAGCCCGAGCACGCCGACGGCCGCGGCGACCAGCAGCGCGATCGCGCAGTCGCTGTACAGCCGCAGGTCGTCGCCCGTGGCCGGACCGAAGCCCGCGTACCGGCCGACGAACACCATGGCGAGCACCGGCAGGACGTACGCCAGCGCGACGAGCGCCGGCCCGGCGACCCGGGCGCGCCAGCCGCCGCGCCGCGCGGCCAGCAGCGCGCCGAGCAGCACGACGACCCAGGCCCCGACGACGAACGCGGGCCGCGCACCCCCCACCGAGAACGCCGGTCCGCTGTCGCGCCAGGCCAGGGGACCACCGAGCAGGGCCGGGACGACGCCGGTGACGACGGCCCGCCACACCAGTCGCCCGGCGTCGGCGACCGTCAGCCCGACGGTGTGCCCGCCGTCGTAGTCGCCGCGCCCGTAGACCGCGAGGTACCCGGCCGACAGCAGCCCCAGCGCGACCGCGAGCGGGACGGCGAACCGCACCCGCCGGCGCAGCGGGCGGCCCGTGGGCAGCAGGACGACGGTGGCCACGGCGACGGCGGCCGCGGCCAGCGCGCGCTCGGAGAAGAGCAGCCCCACCGCGACCGGCAGCACGACCAGCAGCAGCCGCCGGGTGCCGGGGTCGCGCGCGAACCGCACGGCGGCGAGGACCGCGAGCAGCGCGCAGACCAGGACGCTGCCGGTGGTCAGCACCTGGCGGAACCAGGCCGTCATCGGCACCAGCGCCGGGGTGAGCAGGCCGAGGGCGAGCACCACGACCGCGCCGGGCCGTGGGCCGACGAGCTCGCGCAGCAGCAGCCAGAGCGCCGCGCCGAGCGCGACGTGCAGCGCCAGGGTCAGCACCGTGGCCGGCCACTGCTGCAGCGGCCAGTACGTCGCCTGCAGCCAGTCGACGAGCCGGGCGCCGGGGGCGAGGTGGGTGCCGTTGGACTCGACGACGAACGGCCACAGCGACCGCCCGCGCGCGTACGCCTGCGCCCGCAGGTCGTCGAGGTAGAGCCCGCCGCCGACGACCAGCCACGCGACGGGAACCAGGTGCACCAGCACCACGCCGACAGCGGCACGGTCAGAACCGGTGAGCCGGCCGAGCCAGCCCGCCGCGGCGGACCGCATGGCCGCCCAGTCCAGCGCGGTGCCGTCGTCCGGCGCGGTCGACGGCACGTCGGTGCTGCTGGTCGTTCCGGTCGGCACGGGCGGTCCTCGGCGGCGTCGGGAGGCGTTGGGAGGCGTTGGGGCGGAGGGCAGAAGGGACGAACCGGCACCGTGGCGCGACGCGCGCGCGTTCCGTCCCCAGATGCGCCTCGACGAAGCCTACTCGCTGGTAGTGTCCGCGCAGCAGATTCGCGACAGGGAGGTCGTATGCGCCGGGTTCTCGGCTTCGTCATCGCCACGATCGGGGTGGCAGTCCTCGTCATCGGGGCGCTCGCACGTCCGGTGCTGTACGACCGTCTCGCGACGGTCAAGCTCGACCAGAAGTCCACGTCGGTGTCCGAGGGCAGCGGCATGTCGGCCCTGCGGGCGTCGGCCGACGGCGTCGAGGTGCTCCGCGACGTCCAGCTGCGCAGCACCCGCCAGGTGCGCGGCATCCCCGGCAAGGTCAACGGCAAGGACGGCCAGGCGTTCTGGCAGACCGGCGTGACCTCCGAGGCCGTGGGTATCGGGCAGCTGAGCTTCAGCCAGGAGGGCGTGTCCTTCAACCGCAAGACCGCCGAGGCCTCGAACTGCTGCGGCGACTTCGTGTCGACCGGCGACCTCGACAACCCGAGCGCGACCGAGCCGGTCACGCACGAGGGGTTGTTCTTCAAGTTCCCGTTCGACGTGCAGAAGAAGACGTACAAGTTCTGGGACGGCGACCTCGACCGCGCCGAGCCGATCAACTACGTCAGCACCGAGAAGCTCGACGGCGTCACGGTCTACAAGTTCGAGCAGAAGCTCGGCCCGGAGCCGGTGGGCGAGCCGCGCACCGCGCTGCCCGGCAGCCTGTTCGGCACCGACCAGCCGGTCGACGCGCAGCTGGTCTACGAGAACATCCGGACGCTGTGGATCGAGCCCAACACCGGCGTGATCATCAAGGGCCAGGAGCAGCAGAACAAGCGGCTCGAGGCCGCGGGCCTGCCCGCCGCACCGGTGACGGTCGGCACCATCGGCTACTCCGACGCGACGGTGAAGAAGAACGCCGAGGACTGGGGCACCAAGGGCTCGCTGCTCAAGGCGCTGCGCACGACGGTCCCCGTCGGCGGCATCGTCATCGGGCTGGTGCTCCTGCTGCTGGGGCTGTTCCTGATCCTGGGCGGTCGGCGCCGCGACGGCGACGACGGGGCGGCCCACCGCGGGCAGCCGGTCGCCGCAGGCGTCTGACCGCACGCACCTGACGAGGGGCCGGGAGCAGCTGCTCCCGGCCCCTCGTCGTGCCGTCAGCCCTTGCGGCTGACGAAGACCGCGGTGCCGGGCACCAGCCGGCCGCGCAGCGGGCTCCACCCGCCCCAGGTCTGGTCGTGGCCGTCGGGCCACTCCGGCTCGACCACGTCCTCGAGCACGAACCCCGCCGCGACGAGCTCGCGCACCCGGTCGCCCAGCGTGCGGTGGTGCTCGACGTAGGTAGCGCGTCCGTCGACGCCCTCCTCGACGTAGGGCGTGCGGTCGAAGTACGACGTCCGGACGACGAGCCCGGCCTCGCCCGGGTCGTCGGGCAGGGCCCAGCGCACCGGGTGCGACGTCGAGAACACCCACCGGCCGCCGGGGCGCAGCACCCGGGCCACCTCGCGCATCAGCCCGGCGCTGTCGGCCACGAACGGGACCGCGCCGTAGGCCGAGCAGGCCAGGTCGACGCTCTCGCCGGCGAGCGGCAGGGCGCAGGCGTCGGCCTGCACCGCCGGCACGCGGGTGGCCCGGTCGATGGCCACGCCCTGGCGCAGCATCGCGCCGGACAGGTCGCTGGCCACGACGCGGGCGCCCTGGCGGGCCAGCCACCGCGAGCACTGCGCCGCGCCGGCGCCGATCTCGAGCACCCGACGTCCGGCGACCGGGCCGAGCAGGCCGGCGTCGGCCTCGTCCAGGCCCTCGGGGCCCCAGACGAAGCGGTCGTCGCCGAGGAACGCGCCGTGCTCGCGGTAGTAGTCGGCCGCCTCGGCGTCCCACCAGCGCTGGTTCGCGGCCGCGCTCTCGCGCTGGTCGGCAGGACGACGCGTCACGTCGTCGACGGGCTCGTGCGGCACCCCACCATCCTGCCGAGTCACGCAGCGTCACCGTCCCGGCGGCATGACCCGGGTCACAGCACCCGTTCCGCCCAACGCCTGCCCGTCCCGGTGATTCTGTGTCACCATCTGGCCGGGTCGCAGCGCTGCTCGACCGCACGTCAGCACAGATCGTGACCGGGGGAAGACCAGCATGACGACCCAGCCGATGACCCGCGCCCAGGCGCGCTCGCGTCACCGCGCCCGCCGTTCCCGCCACCGCGGCCGCACGTTCGGGCTGCTCGTGACCCTGCTGGTCGTGGCCCTGGGCACGACCGGGCTGGCCTTCTGGGGCTACCAGGCGCGCGGCGCCGCCTCGTGCTCCGGCAGCCCGGTCCTGCTGCGCGTCGTCACCTCGCCGTCGGTGCTCGACGCCGTGACCCGGGAGGCCGGCGCCTTCCAGCGCACAAGGCCGCAGGTCGGCGACGCCTGCGTGAGCGTGGAGGTGACCGCCCGCGACGTCGCGGACGTCGAGACCGCCCTGGTGCAGGCGGCCGAGCAGCGGCGCGACCCCGGCTTCGACGTCTGGGTGCCCGAGTCGGCCACCTGGGCCAAGGTGCTCTCGCGCCGGCCCGAGGTCGACCGGCTGCTGCCCGACGTCTTCTCGGTGGTGGCGAGCTCCCCGGTCGTCGCGGCCGTCCCCGAGCCGATGGCGCGCGCGATCGGCTGGCCGGCCCGCGGCGCCGAGCTCGACCAGCTGGTCGGCCTCGCGCAGGACCCCCGCGGCTGGGGGGTGTTCGGCCACCCCGAGTGGGGCCGGGTGCGCGTGGGCTGGCAGGCGCCCCAGACGTCGTCCGCCGGGCTCGACGGCCTGATGACGCTGTTCGCCCGGCTCGACACCGGCCAGTCCAGCGCCGCGCAGCTGCGCGGCGGCATGCTTCGAGTGCAGAACGCGCTCGACGACCTCTCGATCGACGAGCACCGGGCGCTCGCGCCGCTGGCGGACCCGACGCTGTCGACGCAGGACGCGCTGAAGCGCTCGACCATCACGCCGTCCACCGAGCGCGAGGTGCGCGCCTTCAACGCCACCGGCCCGCGCGTGCGGCTGGCCGCGGTGACCGTCGGTGTGAGCGGCGCGGCGTCCAAGGTCGGATACCTGCCGCTGTACGGCACGACGCTCGACCGGGCCCGGGCCATGACCGCCGCCGAGGCCTTCCGCGTGTACCTGACCTCCGCCGAGGGCAGCACCGCGTTCGCGGACGCGGGGTGGCGCGTGCCGTCGGCGGCCGCGGGCAGCGCGGCCGGTCCGGCGACGGTGGGCGTCGGCGCCGCGGCCCGCGAGGTGCCGGTGCCGCGGCTCGAGCTGTCGCAGCCGACGCTGGCCTCCATCAACCGGGCGCTGCAGTCCTGGTCGGCGCTCGAGCGGCGGGGCTCGGTGCTGCTCGCGGTCGACGTGTCGGGTTCGATGAAGCAGCAGGTGCCCAAGCTCGGCCTGAGCCGGCTGCAGCTGGCGCAGCAGGCGCTGCGCGCCGCGGTCACCTCGTTCTCCGACCGCTCGTCGATCGGGCTGTGGGCCTTCTCCCGACGGCTGGACGGCGCGAGCGACCACCAGGTCGTCGTGCCGCTCGGCACGGCGTCGGACGCGGTGGGCGGGGCCACGCGGCGCGAGGCCGTGCTGGCCGGCATCTCCGGCCTGACCGCGCGCGGCGACACCGGGCTCTACGACACGACGCTCGCCGCCGTGCGCGCGATGCGCCACCAGTGGCGACCCGACACCGACGTCGTCGTCGTGCTGAGCGACGGCCGCAACGACGACCCCGGCAGCATCTCGTTGCGCAACCTGCTGGCGACGTTGAAGAAGGAGCAGGACGCCGACCGCCCGGTCCGCGTCTTCACCATCGCGTACGGCCAGCAGGCCGACGCGACCTCGCTGGCCGCGATCGCCCGCGCCACCGGGGGTGAGAGCTTCACCGCCCGCAGCCCCGCCGACATCGAGCAGGTGCTGCTGGCCAGCCTCACCAGCTGAGCGGGCGACACGCGCGTCCGTCCGCGCGGTGAGGGGCCCGGCGGTGCGTCATCATGTGCGGATGCCGTCGTCCGACCCGTTGCGCCTGGCCGCCAAGGTGCTGCACGACCCGCAGCGCGCGAGCGGGGGTCACAGCGGCGAGACGTTCACCGGGATGTGGTTCCGCGAGCGGGCGTACATCCGCCTGTACGTCGACCAGCCGCAGCGCGCCGTCGTCGACCTCGCCGTGATGCGGCGGGTGTCGGGTCTGGTGCCGCTGCCGAAGGTCCTGGCCGCCGAGCCGCGCGGGCTCGCCGGCCTGCCGCCGTACATCGTGACCGCCGGCGTCGAGGGCCAGCGGGCCGACCTGCTGCTCGACCGCGGGCTGCCGCTGCCGGCGTCCAACGCCCTCGGCCGCCAGTGCGCGCGGCTGGTGTCGCGGCTGCGCACCGTTCGGCTGGACGAGCACGGCCCGCTGCTGGACTCCGACCTGCACGTGGGGGAGTGGCCGGCGTACCAGCAGTCGGTGCAGGCGTGGTTCGAGCACCTCGAGCCCGGGCTGGCGGCGGCCGGGCTGGGACGCCGCAGCACCCCGGGGCTGCGGCCGACGGTGCTCGCGGCCTCGCAGCGGCTGGCGATGGGCGAGGTGCGTCCCGCCTCGCTCGTGCACGGCGACCTGAACGGCAAGAACCTGCTGATCGACCCCAACACCGGCCGGCTGCGCGCCGTCCTGGACTGGGAGCACGCGCACGGCGGCGACTGGGCCGAGGACGTCGGCAACCTGCTGCGCGGTGCCGACCACGGCGTCGGTGCGGGCGGCCCCGGCGTCGCGTCCTGGACGGCGTTCCGGCGCGGGCTCGTCGACGCGCTGCACGCCGGGCTGTACGAGGACGGCACCAGCTCGACGGCGTCCTCGCACGACGACGACTGGCTCGGGCGGGCGGCCGACCTGGACCTGTTCTCGCTGCTCGACCTGGCCGCGCGCCCCGAGCGCGGGGCCGCCGCGCCGCCGCCGGTGGAGCTGGCGCGAGGGGCGCTGCGAGCACGGGCGCACGCCCGGGGGCCGCGTTGACCGGTGGTGGACCGGCTCGATAGGCTGGTACGTCGCACACGTGTGCGACCAAACCCATTTTTCTGTCCACGACGACTTCCTGTCCGCATCGGAGCCCCCACTACATGACTGCCAGCACCGCCGAGCAGACCAAGACCACCCCCCAGGTGGCGGTCAACGACATCGGTTCGGCCGAGGACTTCCTCGCCGCCATCGACGAGACCATCAAGTACTTCAACGACGGCGACATCGTCGAAGGGGTCATCGTCAAGGTCGACCGGGACGAGGTCCTGCTCGACATCGGCTACAAGACCGAGGGCGTCATCCCCTCGCGAGAGCTCTCCATCAAGCACGACGTCGACCCCAACGAGGTCGTCTCCGTCGGTGACGACGTCGAGGCGCTCGTCCTCCAGAAGGAGGACAAGGAGGGTCGTCTCATCCTGTCCAAGAAGCGCGCGCAGTACGAGCGCGCCTGGGGCACGATCGAGAAGGTCAAGGAGGAGGACGGCATCGTCACCGGCACGGTGATCGAGGTCGTCAAGGGCGGTCTGATCCTCGACATCGGCCTGCGCGGCTTCCTGCCCGCGTCGCTGGTCGAGATGCGCCGCGTGCGCGACCTGCAGCCGTACGTCGGCAAGGAGCTCGAGGCCAAGATCATCGAGCTCGACAAGAACCGCAACAACGTCGTCCTGTCGCGCCGCGCGTGGCTCGAGCAGACCCAGTCCGAGGTGCGCCAGACCTTCCTGCAGACGCTGCAGAAGGGCCAGGTCCGCTCGGGCGTCGTCTCCTCGATCGTCAACTTCGGCGCGTTCGTCGACCTCGGCGGGGTCGACGGCCTGGTGCACGTCTCCGAGCTGTCCTGGAAGCACATCGACCACCCGAGCGAGGTCGTCGAGGTGGGCCAGGAGGTCACCGTCGAGGTGCTCGACGTCGACATGGACCGCGAGCGCGTCTCGCTGTCGCTCAAGGCGACGCAGGAGGACCCCTGGCAGCAGTTCGCGCGCACGCACGCGATCGGCCAGGTCGTCCCGGGCAAGGTCACCAAGCTCGTCCCGTTCGGCGCGTTCGTCCGCGTCGACGAGGGCATCGAGGGCCTGGTGCACATCTCCGAGCTGGCCGAGCGCCACGTCGAGATCCCCGAGCAGGTCGTGCAGGTCGGCGACTCGATCTTCGTCAAGGTCATCGACATCGACCTCGAGCGCCGGCGCATCTCGCTGTCGCTCAAGCAGGCGAACGACGGCACCGCGGCGCAGGTCACCGAGTTCGACCCGACGCTGTACGGCATGGCCGCCGAGTACGACGACCAGGGCAACTACAAGTACCCCGAGGGCTTCGACCCCGAGACCAACGAGTGGCTCGAGGGCTACGAGTCGCAGCGCGAGGTCTGGGAGAAGCAGTACGCCGAGGCCCACTCCCGCTGGGAGGCGCACAAGACGCAGATCGAGGAGGCGGCCAAGGCCGACTCCGAGGCCCGCGCCGAGGGCGACGCCCCGACGTCCTACTCCTCGGAGTCCGGCTCCGGCTCCGAGAGCAGCGCCGCTGCTGCCACGCCGGCCGACGCCGCCCAGGCGTCGGGCGAGGGCACGCTGGCCTCCGACGAGGCTCTGGCCGCCCTGCGCGAGAAGCTCACCGGCGCCTGATCCACCGCGCCTCGCCGAGGGCCCCGCACCGACCTGGTGCGGGGCCCTCGGTGCGTCCGGAGGTCCCGGATAGGGTCGGCCCGTGCTGAGGATCGGGCTCACCGGTGGGATCGGGGCGGGCAAGTCGACGGTGGCCGCCGCGCTGCGCGACCTGGGCGCCGTGGTGGTGGACGCCGACGCGCTGGCTCGCGAGGTCGTCGCGCCGGGCACGCCCGGGCTGGCAGCCGTCGTCCAGGAGTTCGGCGAGCAGGTGCTGGCGGACGACGGGTCCCTCGACCGCGCGGCCCTGGGGGCGCTGGTGTTCGCCGACCCGGACCGTCGCCGGGCGCTCGAGGCGATCACGCACCCGCTGGTGGCCGGGCGCACCGGCGAGCTGGTCGCGGCGGCGCCCGAGGACGCGGTCGTCGTCCACGACGTGCCGCTGGTCGTCGAGAAGCACATGGGCGCGCTGTACCACCTGGTGCTGGTCGTCGCCGCGCCCGAGGACGTGCGGGTCGAGCGGCTGGTGCGCACCCGGGGGATGTCCGAGGACGACGCGCGGGCCCGGCTGCGAGCGCAGGCCACCGACGAGCAGCGCCGCGCGGCCGCGGACGTCTGGCTCGACAACGACCGCCCGGTCGCCGTCGTCGCGGCCGACCTCGCTCGGCTGTGGCACGAGCGGCTGGTGCCGTTCGAGCAGAACGTGCGCTCCGGACGCCGGGCGGCGCGGTCGAGCGCCGCCGAGCTGGTGCCCTACGACGGCACCTGGCCCGCGCAGGCGGCCCGGCTGGCCGCGCGCGTCGACCTGGCCGCCGGGGCCTTCGGTCGCGGCACCGCGCACGTCGGGTCGACGTCCGTGCCGGGGCTGGCGGCCAAGGACGTCGTCGACCTGCAGCTAGGTGTGGCCTCGTTCGCGGACGCCGAGGCGGTGACCGCAGCGCTGGGCTCGGCTGGCTTCCCCCTGGTGCGGGGCGTTGGCACCGACACGCCGCAACGAGAAATGGAAGGCGGCGCCGCACCGGACGCCTGGGCCAAGCGGTTCCACGCGTCCGCCGATCCTGGCCGCCCGGCGCACCTGCACGTCCGGGTGGTCGGCAGCCCGGGCTGGCGCACCGCGCTGCTGCTGCGCGACTGGTGGCGGGCCGTGCCCGAGGAACGGGCCGCGTACGCGGCGCTCAAGCAGGACCTGGCGCAGCGCTCGGCCACCCGCGAGCAGTACCAGGACGCGAAGGAGCCGGCGTTCGGGGCGGCGCTGCAGCGGGCCCTGGCCTGGGCCGCCACCACCGGCTGGTCGCCGCCCGCGACCTGACGCCGGTCGCCCGCTGTCGGTGGGCCGACATACCGTGGACCCATGAGACCGAAGACCGACCTGCAGCGCCGTGTGGCCCCCTTCGAGGTCGTGTCCGAGTTCACCCCCTCCGGCGACCAGCCCACGGCCATCGCCGACCTCAAGCGCCGGGTCGAGTCCGGCGAGCAGGACGTCGTGCTGCTGGGCGCCACCGGCACCGGCAAGTCCGCGACCACGGCCTGGCTGGTCGAGCAGGTGCAGCGGCCGACGCTGGTGATGGCGCCCAACAAGACGCTCGCCGCCCAGCTGGCCAACGAGTTCCGCGAGCTGCTGCCGCACAACGCCGTCGAGTACTTCGTCTCGTATTACGACTACTACCAGCCCGAGGCGTACATCGCGCAGACGGACACCTACATCGAGAAGGACTCGTCGATCAACGACGAGGTCGAGCGGCTGCGGCACTCGGCCACCAACTCCCTGCTCACCCGTCGCGACGTCATCGTGGTGGCGTCGGTGTCGTGCATCTACGGCCTCGGCACGCCGCAGGAGTACGTCGACCGCATGGCACGCCTCAAGGTCGGCGACAGCATCGAGCGCGACCAGCTGCTGCGCCGCTTCGTGCAGATGCAGTACACCCGCAACGACCTGGCCTTCACCCGCGGCACCTTCCGGGTGCGCGGCGACACGGTCGAGATCATCCCGGTGTACGAGGAGCTCGCGATCCGGATCGAGTTCTTCGGCGACGAGATCGAGCGGATCTACACGCTGCACCCGCTCACCGGCGAGATCGTGCACGAGGAGCAGGAGATGTACGTCTTCCCGGCGACGCACTACGTCGCCGGCCCCGAGCGCATGGAGCGCGCCATCGGCAGCATCGAGGCCGAGCTCGAGCAGCGGCTGGCCGAGCTCGAGCGTCAGGGCAAGCTGCTCGAGGCCCAGCGCCTGCGCATGCGCACCACGTACGACATCGAGATGATGCGGCAGGTCGGCTCGTGCTCCGGCATCGAGAACTACAGCCGCCACATCGACGGCCGCAGCGCCGGCAGCGCGCCCAACACGCTGCTCGACTACTTCCCCGAGGACTTCCTGCTCGTCATCGACGAGTCGCACGTCACGGTGCCGCAGATCGGCGCGATGTTCGAGGGCGACATGTCGCGCAAGCGCGCGCTGGTCGACCACGGCTTCCGGCTGCCCAGCGCGATGGACAACCGTCCGCTGCGGTGGGAGGAGTTCCTCGAGCGGATCGGCCAGACCGTCTACCTGTCGGCGACCCCCGGCGACTACGAGCTGGCCAAGGGCGACGGCGTCGTCGAGCAGATCATCCGTCCGACCGGCCTGGTCGACCCCGAGGTCGTGCTCAAGCCGACCAAGGGCCAGATCGACGACCTGCTGCACGAGATCCGCGAGCGCGCGGCGCGCGACGAGCGCGTGCTGGTCACGACGCTGACCAAGAAGATGGCCGAGGACCTCACCGACTACCTGCTCGAGCAGGGCGTCCAGGTGCGCTACCTGCACTCCGAGGTCGACACGCTGCGCCGGGTCGAGCTGCTGCGCGAGCTGCGCCTCGGCGAGTTCGACGTCCTGGTCGGCATCAACCTGCTGCGCGAGGGCCTCGACCTGCCCGAGGTGTCGCTGGTCAGCATCCTGGACGCCGACAAGGAGGGCTTCCTGCGCTCGTCCAAGTCGCTGATCCAGACCATCGGCCGCGCGGCCCGCAACGTGTCCGGCCAGGTGCACATGTACGCCGACACCATCACGCCCTCGATGCAGCAGGCCATCGACGAGACCAACCGGCGCCGGGCCAAGCAGGTGGCCTACAACACCGAGCGCGGGGTCGACCCCACGCCGCTGCGCAAGAAGATCGCCGACATCACCGACCTGATCAGCAAGGAGGACGCCGACACCGCGGAGCTGCTCGGCGGCTCCGGCCGCAACCAGTCGCGCGGCAAGGCCCCCGTCCCGGGTCTCGGCTCGCGCGGGCAGCAGTCCGAGGGCCACCGGCTCGCGACGCTGCCGGCGGCCGACCTGGCCGACCTGATCCAGCAGCTGTCCGACCAGATGCACTCGGCCGCCGCCGAGCTGCAGTTCGAGCTCGCGGCTCGCCTGCGCGACGAGATCGGCGACCTGAAGAAGGAGCTGCGGGCGATGCAGGGCGCCGGGCAGGCCTGACGGCGCGCCGCTACCGTCGCAGGATGGCGGGCACGGCGCGGGTGGGGATCTCGGGCTGGACGTACGCGCCCTGGCGCGGCGACTTCTACCCGAAGGGCCTGCCGCACCGGCGTGAGCTCGAGCACGCCGCGTCGAAGCTGCGCACCATCGAGGTCAACGGCACCTTCTACGCCCTGCAGCAACCGGCCAGCTTCGCCTCCTGGCGCCGGCAGGTCCCGGAGGGCTTCGTGTTCTCGGTCAAGGGCCCACGCTTCATCACCCACATGAAGCGGCTGCGCGACGTCCGCGTCCCGTTGGCCAACTTCTACGCCAGCGGCCCGCTCGCCCTCGGCGACGCGCTCGGCCCGTCGCTGTGGCAGCTGCCGGCGACCTTCCCGTTCGACGGCGAGGTCGTCGATGCCTTCTTGTCGTTGCTGCCGAGGACGACCGCGGCCGCGGCGGCGCTGGCAGCCGAACACGACCAGCGGGTGGCGGAGGCGTTCCTGGACGCGGGTGTCGACCGACCGTTGCGGCACGCCCTCGAGGCCCGGCACGCGAGCTTCGGCGAGCCCGCTGCCCTGGGGCTGCTCGAGCGGCACGGGGTCGCCGCCGTGGTCGCCGACACCGCACGGACCTGGCCCACGATCGAGGCCGTGACCGCGGACTTCGTCTACGCGCGCTTGCACGGGGACGTCGAGCTGTACGCCAGCGGGTACTCGTCGTCCGCCCTCGACGCCTGGGCCGACAAGGTGCGCGGCTGGACCGAGACCGGCCTGGACGCCTACGTGTACTTCGACAACGACGCCAAGGGCTTTGCGCCGCACGACGCGATCGGTCTCGCGATGCGGCTGGGTGCGGGCCCGGGGCCGGACGACCGGTAGGCTGTTCCCGTACGACGGAGGGGAGTATCCCCTGGCGGCGTCCTCGTCATCACGGTCCGGTGCAGCGCACCGACCCGGGGAGCCGGCCCACCACGGGTGGGAGAGACCTCCGGCAGCAGCACGGCGCGTCGTCCTGACGTCGCCGCGTCTCGACTGACCGGAGGAACCTGCACCGTGAACGTCCACACCTGGGTCTGGCTGGCCACCGTCGGCGTGGCCCTGGCCTTCCTGCTCGTCGACGTCTTCGTCATCGGCCGTCGTCCGCACGAGCCGTCGATGGGGGAGTCGGCCCGGCACCTGGCCTTCTTCGTCGGCGCCGCCGTGGTTTTCGGGCTCGGCGTGTGGTTCTTCTCCGGCGGGAAGTTCGCCGCCGAGTTCTACGCCGGGTGGCTGACCGAGTACAGCCTGTCGGTCGACAACCTGTTCATCTTCTTGATCATCATGGCCAAGTTCGCGGTGCCGCGGAAGCTGCAGCAGACCGCGCTGCTGATCGGCATCATCCTGGCGCTGGTGTTCCGCGGGATCTTCATCGGCGTCGGCGCCGCGGCGATCAACAACTTCAGCTGGATCTTCTACCTGTTCGGCGCCTTCCTGGTCTACACGGCGATCCACCTGGCGCGCGAGGGCCAGTCCGACGAGGACGACTACGACGAGAACGCCCTGATCCGCTGGACGCGCAACCACCTGCCGGCCACCGACGAGTACCACGGCGTGCGGCTGACCGTCGTCGAGAACGGCAAGCGCCTCATCACGCCGATGCTCATCGTTCTCATCGCCCTCGGCACCACCGACCTGCTGTTCGCGCTGGACTCGATCCCCGCGATCTACGGGCTCACCAAGGAGCCCTACCTGGTGCTGATGGCCAACATCTTCGCGCTGATGGGGCTGCGCCAGCTGTACTTCCTCATCGGCGGGCTGCTGCAGCGGCTGGTGTACCTCAGCCTCGGCTTGGCGTTCCTGCTGTTCTTCATCGGCGTCAAGCTCGTCCTGCACGCGCTGCACGAGAACGAGCTGCCGTTCGTCAACGGCGGCGAGCACGTCGGCTGGGCCCCGGACATCCCGATCTGGCTCTCGCTGGTCGTCATCGTCGGCACGCTCGTCGTGACGGCGGTGGCCAGCCTGGCCAAGACCCGGCGCGACCAGGTCCGCGCCGCCGGCTGAGGGGCTACCAGCCGCGCTCGCGCCACCCGGCGAGGTGCGGACGCTCGGCGCCGAGGGTGGAGTCGGCGCCGTGCCCCGGGTAGAACCACGTGTCGTCGGGCAGGACGTCGAACAGCCGCTGCTCGACGTCCGCGATCAACGAGGTGAAGGCGGCGACGTCGCCGAAGGTGTTGCCGACGCCGCCGGGGAACAGCGAGTCGCCGGTGAACAGGTGCGGGGGACCGTCGGGGTCGCGGTAGAGAAGCGCCACCGACCCCGGCGTGTGGCCGCGCAGGTGCACGACCTCGAGCTCGACGTCGCCGAACGTGATCCGGTCGCCGTGCTCGAGCCGCTGCCCCACGGGCACCGGGAGCTCGTCGGCGTCGTCCGCGCCGGCGAGCACCCGCGCCCCGGTGTGCTCGACCACGTCGGCGAGCGCGCGGTGGTGGTCCCAGTGCCGGTGGGTGGTCACAACGGCGTCCAGCCAGCCGGTGCCCTCGTCGACCAGGGCGCGCACGCGCTCAGGCTCGTCGGCGGCGTCGACCAGCAGCTGCTCGCCGGTGTGCCGGCAGGTCAGCAGGTAGGCGTTGTTGTCCTGCTCGCTCACGCTGGCCTTGCGCACGACCAGGTGGGTCAGCTCGCGCACGTCGCTGGGGCCGCCGTGGACGACGTCGCCGGTGTAGCCGCTCGGTGCCACGGCGATCAGCCCCAGCTCGGCAGGGTCGGGAGCGGCTCGGCGTGCTCGAGCCCGTCGCCGTCGGACCGGCCGGTGAGCCAGGCCAGCACGGCGGACGCCGGGCCGCTCACCGCCACGGCGCCGTCGCCGACGACGAGCTGCTCGACGGCGCCGTCGGGGTAGGTGGCCGAGACGGTCGCGCCGGGCGTGGCCCGGGTCATCCGCGGCGGGCACTCGGCCAGCGCCGTCCGCAGAAGCTCGGCCGGGGCGTCGGCGAAGGTGAAGCCGGCGCCGAGGTCGACGTGGTGGTAGACGACCTCCCGCAGGCGCAGCCACAGCACGTCGCGCACCCGCATCGTCGGGCCGCGTCCGGACGGCACCTCGACGTCCAGACCGTCCTCGGGCACCGCCGCCAGGAGCGAGAGCAGGCGCTCGGCGCTGCTCTCGACGTCGGCCTCCAGGTCGGACGCCGATCGACCGGCTCCCGCCTCGATGGCGGCGTCGCGGGCCTCCTGCGAGGCGTACATGGGGGTGATCTCGCCGGTGACCGCGCTCGAGGCGACGTTCGACAGGCCGTCGGCGTTGCGGGCGACGTGGGTGAGCACGTGGCCCCGCGTCCAGCCGGGCAGGCCGGACGGCGCCCGGACGGCGTCGTCGTCCAGCGCCCGGGCCGTGCTCAGCAGGCGGTCGGTCTGCTCGCAGACCTGGGCCAGCAGCGGGTCGTCAGCGAAGGCCGTCATGGGGGCGAACCTACTCCGCGCGGCCGTTGTCGGTGGGGCCACCTAGCATGGTCGCGACCCGTCCCGGGCCGCCCCACGAGGCGCCCGGGGCCAGACCTCGACCCCTCGGGAGCGAGCCCACCGTGGCCGACAGCCTGATCGTGCGCGGCGCGCGCGAGCACAACCTCAAGGACGTCTCGCTCGACCTGCCGCGCGACGCCATGATCGTCTTCACCGGCCTGTCCGGCTCGGGCAAGTCATCGCTCGCGTTCGACACGATCTTCGCCGAGGGCCAGCGGCGCTACGTCGAGTCCCTGTCGGCCTACGCCCGCCAGTTCCTGGGCCAGATGGACAAGCCGGACGTCGACTTCATCGAGGGCCTGTCGCCCGCGGTCTCGATCGACCAGAAGTCCACCTCGCGCAACCCGCGCTCGACCGTCGGCACCATCACCGAGGTCTACGACTACCTGCGCCTGCTCTTCGCCCGGGCCGGTCGTCCGCACTGCCCGGTCTGCGGCGAGCCGGTCACCCGGCAGACGCCGCAGCAGATCGTCGACCGGCTGCTCGAGCTGCCCGAGGGCACGCGCTTCCAGGTGCTGGCGCCCGTGGTGCGTGCACGCAAGGGGGAGTACGCCGACCTGTTCCGCGAGCTGCAGTCCAAGGGCTTCTCGCGGGCCCGGGTCGACGGCGAGGTGGTCGGCCTGGCCGAGCCCCCGACGCTGGAGAAGAAGCTCAAGCACTCGATCGACGTCGTGGTCGACCGGCTGGTCGCCAAGGCCTCGGCCAAGCGCCGGCTCACCGACTCGGTCGAGACCGCGCTCGGCCTGGCCGGCGGCATCGTCGTGGTCGAGCTCGTCGACCTCGACGCCAAGGACCCGTCCCGCGAGCGGCGCTTCTCCGAGAAGATGGCCTGCCCCAACGACCACCCGCTGGCGATGGACGAGATCGAGCCTCGCTCGTTCTCCTTCAACAGCCCCTTCGGCGCGTGCCCCGAGTGCACGGGCCTCGGCACGCGGCTCGAGGTCGACCCCGAGCTGCTCGTGCCGGACGACGAGCTGACCCTCGCCGAGGGCGCCATCGCCCCGTGGACCCAGGGCTCGGCCGACTACTTCCAGCGCCTGGTCAAGGCGCTGGGCGACCAGCTCGGCTTCCGCGTCGACGTCCCGTGGCGGGCCCTGCCCGAGCGGGCGCGCGAGGCCCTGCTGCACGGCGAGAACTACGAGGTCCACGTCCGGTACCGCAACCGGTTCGGCCGCGAGCGCTCGTACACCACCGGCTTCGAGGGCGCGATCCCGTTCGTCCAGCGCCGGCACTCCGAGACCGACTCCGAGTGGAGCCGCGAGCGCTACGAGGGCTACATGCGCGAGGTGCCGTGCCCGGTGTGCGGCGGCGCGCGGCTCAAGCCCGAGTCCCTGGCCGTGCTGCTCGGCGGGCAGTCCATCTCGGCCGTCTGCAGCAAGCCGATCGCCGAATGCGCCGAGTTCCTCGGCACACTGACCCTCACGGCGCGCGAGAAGCAGATCGCCGAGCGGGTGCTCAAGGAGATCCAGGCGCGCCTCGGCTTCCTGCTGGACGTCGGGCTCGACTACCTCTCGCTCGACCGCGCGTCGGGCACCCTGTCCGGCGGCGAGGCGCAGCGGATCCGGCTCGCCACGCAGATCGGCTCCGGCCTCGTCGGCGTGCTCTACGTGCTGGACGAGCCGAGCATCGGGCTGCACCAGCGCGACAACCACCGGCTGATCGGCACCCTGACCCGGCTGCGCGACCTCGGCAACACGCTGATCGTCGTCGAGCACGACGAGGACACGATCCGTCAGGCCGACTGGGTCGTCGACATCGGCCCCGGCGCCGGAGAGCACGGCGGCCACGTCGTCCACTCGGGCTCGGTCAAGGGCCTGCTGACGCACAAGACCTCGATGACGGGGCAGTACCTCTCCGGCCGCCGCGAGATCGCGCTGCCGGCCGAGCGCCGCGCCGTCGACCCCGAGCGCCAGGTGCGTGTCGTCGGTGCGCGCGAGCACAACCTGCAGGGCATCGACGTCTCGTTCCCGGTCGGGTGCTTCGTCGCGGTCACCGGGGTGTCGGGGTCGGGCAAGTCCACCCTGGTCAACGACATCCTCTACAACGTCATGGCCAACAAGCTGAACGGCGCCCGCCACGTCCCCGGCCGGCACCGCACGGTGCAGGGCCTCGACCAGCTCGACAAGGTCGTGCACGTCGACCAGAGCCCGATCGGCCGCACGCCGCGCTCGAACCCCGCCACCTACACCGGGGTGTTCGACCACGTGCGCCGGCTGTTCGCCGAGACCACCGAGGCCAAGATCCGCGGCTATCTGCCCGGCCGGTTCTCGTTCAACGTCAAGGGCGGTCGCTGCGAGAACTGCGCCGGCGACGGCACGATCAAGATCGAGATGAACTTCCTGCCGGACGTCTACGTCCCGTGCGAGGTCTGCCACGGGGCGCGCTACAACCGCGAGACCCTCGAGGTGCACTTCAAGGGCAAGACGATCAGCGACGTCCTCGACATGCCGATCGAGGAGGCCGCGACGTTCTTCGCCGCCGTCCCCGCGATCAGCCGGCACCTGACGACGCTCGTCGACGTCGGCCTCGGCTACGTGCGGCTGGGGCAGCCCGCGACGACGCTGTCGGGCGGCGAGGCCCAGCGCGTCAAGCTCGCCAGCGAGCTGCAGAAGCGCTCGACCGGTCGCACGGTCTACGTGCTCGACGAGCCGACCACGGGTCTGCACTTCGAGGACATCCGCAAGCTGCTGCTCGTCCTGCAGGGCCTGGTCGACAAGGGCAACACCGTCATCGTCATCGAGCACAACCTCGACGTCATCAAGAGCGCCGACTGGCTCGTCGACATGGGTCCCGAGGGGGGCTCGGGCGGTGGGGTCGTCGTGGCCGAGGGCACGCCCGAGCAGGTCGCCGCGCACGCGTCGTCCTACACCGGGCAGTTCCTCGCGTCGGTGCTGGCCAACGGCCGGCACGTGCCGGTCAGCACCTCGCGGCCGGTGGCCGCGGCGCGTGCCGCCCGGGCGATGACGTCGACGCGGGGGACCGCTGCGAAGAAGGCCACCGCGAAGAAGGCCACCGCGAAGAAGGCCACGGCCACGAAGGCCACCGCGAAGAAGGCCACGGCCAC
>NZ_BAAGXY010000048.1:0-19766 GCF_054779595.1 Angustibacter peucedani | reverse complement strand
GCGACCACGGCCTCGTTGACCGCGGGGTCGTCGGTGCACGCCAGCACGAACCAGGCGTCGTCGACGTCGGCGTCCCGGTAGGGGCGCGGTTCCCAGCGCAGCTGGCCGCGGGCCGCCAGGTCGTCCAGGGCGGGCAGCACGAGCGGGGCGACCAGCACGACGTCCGCACCCGCCTCGAGCAGCGCGGGCACCCGCCGCAGCGCCACCGAGCCACCGCCGACGACCAGCACGCGGCGGCCCCGCAGGCGCAGGCCGACCAGGTGCGGCGACGGGTCCTCATGCGAGGTCACGGCAGCTCCTTCGTGGGCGGGCGGACCTCCATGGTGGCGGACCGCGGCCCCCGCCGGAGCGGGGGTGGTGGGCGTCACGGCCCGGACGGCGCCGCCGCACCCGGACGTCGGCTACGCTGGCGCGCGCAGTACCCACACGCGAGATCCAGGGGAAGCCGGTCAGATGCCGGCGCTGACCCGCAACCGTAGGCCGCCCCCGGGCGGCGAGCCGGAACGCCTGGTGACCGCGAGCGGCTCCTTCGAACCGTCGAGGTCTACGGGGCGGAGCCCGGATCACGTCGATCCGTGCCCGCCCTCGTCCCACCCTGGGGACGAGGGCGTTCGCGTGTCCACGGGCGCCGGATTCTGTCGCGGACCGCTCCCGAGAGGCACCACCCATGTCCCGCACCACCACCCGCACCCGGGTCACGTCGGGGGCCGCCCTGGCCCTCGCCGCGCTGCTCGTGGGGGCCGGCCCGGCGTCGGCCGCCACGACCAGCCCCACCACCGAGGCGACCACCACCGAGGCGACCGCGACGGCCACGGCCACCGCGACCGGCGACCCGTCGTCCTCGAGCAGCACGACCAGCCCGACCGGCACCGCGAGCCCGTCGTCCTCGAGCAGCACGACCAGCCCGAGCACCACGACGGCCCCGACCACCGCGCCGACGACTCCGGCGCACCCGACGACGTCCGGCGGCACCGCCACGACGACCGGCGTCCCGGACGGCGGGTTCGCCCGCTCGTACGGCCTGCGCGCGGCCGCCGGTCCGGGCACCTCGACCGACCCGGCCGAGGTCGCCGGCGGCTACCTGGCCCGCCAGCTCGCGGCCAGCGGCGGCCACTTCTTCACCGAGTTCGGCGGCGTGCAGTACCCCGACTACGGCCTGACGCTCGACGCCGTGCTGGCCCTGGACGCCTCGGGCGTCGGCCAGGACGCCGCGAGCACCGCCACGCAGTACGTGGCCGACCACGTGCGCAGCTACATCAGCGGCATCGACTACGGCGGCGCCGGCGAGCGCTACGTCGGCCCGATCGCCAAGACCCTCAACGCGGCCGTCGCCCAGCAGGTCGACCCGGCGGCGTTCGGCGGCGTCGACCTCGTCGCCGAGCTCGAGGCCCTCGAGCAGCCGAGCGGTCGCTTCCAGGACACCTTCGACCCGATGGTGTCGGGCGCCGACTACTCCAACACGTTCGGCCAGTCGTTCGCCGTGCTCGGTCTCGAGCGCGCCGGCGCCGGCGCGTCGGCACAGGCCGTGGCGTTCCTAGAGCTCCAGCAGTGCCCGGCCGGCGGCTTCCGCCTGACCGAGGGTGCCGCAGCCTGCGCGGACGACACCACGGCCGACCCCGACAGCACCTCCCTCGCCCTGCAGGCGCTCATCGCCGCCAAGGGCACCGGTGCCGCCTCGGTGGTCAAGGGCCTGACCTGGCTCGCCGGCCGGCAGGGCTCCGACGGCGGCTTCGGCGGCGGCACGACCACCGAGGCCGAGAACGCCAACAGCACCGGCCTGGCCGGCCAGGCGCTCCTGGCCGGCGGTCGGACGGCGCAGGCCCGCAAGGCGGTCGCCTACGTCAAGGGCCTGCAGTACGGCTGCGGCTTCCCCGCGGCGCTGCGCGGCGGCATCGCCTACAACCAGGACTCCTACGACGCGCAGGACGCCAAGAACGGTGCGGCGACCCCCGACGACCAGGACCGCCGCTCGACCGCCCAGGCGGCGCTCGCCGTCGCCGGGACGCCGCTCGGCGTCGTGACCGCGGTCGGCGCCGACGCCAACGCCCCGACGCTGGCCTGCGCTGCGTCGACGACCACGACGACCTCGCCGTCCACGACGACGTCGTCGACCGGGACGTCGGCGGGCGGCTCGGGCACGGGCACGACGTCGCAGGAGGCCGCCCCGGCGGTCGACCCGGCCTCGGGCGAGCTGGCCATGACCGGCGCCGAGGTGCTCCCCGTGGCGCTGACCGGCCTCGGCCTGGTGCTGCTCGGCACGGCGGCCGTCGTCCTGGCGCGTCGTCGGACCTCGCGCGGTGAGCACGCATGAGGCGCGTCGCGCAGGCTCTCGCCCTGGTCGTCGCCTCGGTGGCGGCGCTGACCGGCGGCGTCGTGCTGGCCACCCCGGCGCAGGCCGCGGCCTGCTCGGGCACGACCGGCGTCACCGTCGTCGTCGACTTCGGCAGCGCGGGCGGCGGCGTCGTGACGGCGTGCGCGCCGGGCGACCCGGCGTCCGGGTTGTCGGCGCTGTCGGCGGCCGGGTTCAGCGTGACCCAGGTGCAGACCCAGCCCGGCTTCGTCTGCCAGATCAACAGCAAGCCCTCGACGAGCTGCGTCAAGACGCCGCCCGCGAGCGCCTACTGGTCGTACTGGCACGCCCCGCGCGGCGGGTCGTGGTCGTACAGCACCACCGGTGCGGGGTCGTACAACCCGGCGCCGGGCTCGGTCGAGGGCTGGGCGTTCGGGTCGGGCGGCAAGCCCGGCGTCTCGCCGCCGGCCAAGGCCGCGCCGAAGCCCAAGCCGTCGACGAGCACCACGACGCACCGGCCGTCGAGCACGACGACCCGCACGAGCGGCACGGGGGGCTCGGGCGGTTCTGGTGGCTCGGGCGGGTCCAGGGGCGGGTCGAAGGGCTCGGGTGGCTCTGGTGGTTCGGGCGGGTCGACGACGCGGCAGCACCCGACCGGGGCGGCGACGACCGCGCCGGGTGCCACGGCGACGAGCGACCCCTCGACGACGGGTCCGGCGACCGCCACCGGCGGCGTCGTTCCCGGCACCACGCCGACGTCCGGCGGGCCCTCGCCGACCGACTCGGTGCCGCTCGACCGCAGCGCCCCGGTGTCGTCGAACGAGGCGACCAGCAGCCGTACCGGCCTGCTGGTCGGGATCGTCCTGGTGGTCGCGCTGGGCGCCGCGGTCGCCGCGGTGGCCTGGCGGCGGCGGCGCCTGGACGCCTGACGCGCGTGGCCGAGCGCCTGCCCCGAGGGCTGCACCCGGCAGCCTGGTGGCTGTGGGCGCTCGGCCTGGCCGTCGCCGTCAGCACCACGACCAACCCGCTGCTGCTCGCCCTCGGCGTCGCGGTCAGCGCGCTGGTCGTGGTGTCGCGGCGCGGCGACGACCCCTGGTCGCGCGCCTACCGCCTGTACCTGCTGCTCGGCCTGGCGATCGTCGTGCTGCGCCTGCTGCTGCACGTCGTGGTCGGCCTGAAGGTCGGCACGCACCTGCTGGTCGACCTGCCCCGCGCGGACCTGCCGTCGTGGGCGGCCGGCATCCAGCTCGGCGGACCGCTCTACCTCGAGGGCCTGCTGTTCGCGGCCGTGCAGGGGCTGCGACTGGCCGCGATCATCGCCTGCATCGGCGCCGCCAACGCCCTCGCCAACCCCAAGCGCCTGCTGCGCACGCTCCCCGGCGCGCTGCACGAGGTCGGAGTCGCCGTCGTCGTGTCGGTCACCGTGGCGCCGCAGCTGGCCGAGAGCGTCCTGCGCGTGCGCCGCGCGCGTCGGCTGCGCGGCGACGCCGCCCGCGGCATCCGGTCGGTGGCGCGGGTGGCGCTGCCGGTGCTGCAGGACACCCTCGACCGCTCGCTGCTGCTGGCCGCCGCCATGGACTCGCGCGGCTACGGCCGGCTCGAGCACGTCTCCGCCGCCGCCCGCCGGACGACGTCCGCGCTGGTGCTCACCGGCCTGCTCGGCGGGTGCGTGGGCACCTACGGGCTGCTCGACACCTCCAGCCCGGCCGCGCTCGGCGTGCCGGTGCTGCTGGCCGGGCTCGCGCTCGCGTGCGCGGGGCTGGTGCTCGGCGGACGACGGGTCGAGCGCAGCACCTACCGGCCGGACCCGTGGCGCGCCCCGGAGTGGGCCACCGCGGCGTGCGGTGTCGTGGCGGCCGCGACGCTGCTCGTCTCCGCACGCACCGACCCCGAGGGCGCCGTCCTGCCGCTGTCGCCGCTGGGCCCGCCGTCCCTTCCGCTGCTGGCCGTGGTCGGGCTGCTCGTGGCCGCGCTGCCCGCCGTCCTGGCCCCCGCTCCTCCGCGCCCGGCCGTGCCGCGAGAGGGTGGCTGACGTGGACCCCGCCGTCGTCTTCGAGCAGGTCAGCGTGACCTACGCCGGCGCCGCCAGGCCGGCGCTGCGCCAGGTCGACCTCGTCGTCGGCGAGGGCGAGCTGTGCCTGGTCGTCGGCCGCACGGGCTCGGGCAAGTCCACGCTGCTCGGCGCCGTCAACGGGCTGGTGCCGCACTTCACCGGCGGCACGCTGGCCGGGCGGGTGACCGTGCTCGGCCGCGACACCCGCACCCACCGGCCGCGCGACCTCGCGGACGTCGTCGGCGTCGTCGGGCAGGACCCGCTCGCCGGCTTCGTCACCGACACGGTCGAGGAGGAGCTCGCCTACGGCATGGAGCAGCTCGCCCTGCCGACCGACGTCATGCGCCAGCGGGTCGAGGAGACGCTCGACCTGCTCGGCATCGCCGACCTGCGGCACCGACCGCTGCGCGACCTGTCGGGCGGCCAGCAGCAGCGGGTCGCCATCGGCTCGGTGCTGACCACCCACCCGCGGGTGCTGGTGCTCGACGAGCCGACGTCCGCGCTCGACCCGACCGGCGCCGAGGAGGTGCTCGCCGCGATCACCCGGCTCGTGCACGACCTCGGCGTGACGGTGCTGCTGGCCGAGCACCGGGTCGAGCGGGTGCTGCAGTACGCCGACCGGCTGGTGCACGTCGACCGCGACGGCCACGTGCGCACCGGCGACCCGGCCGAGCAGATGACCACCTCGACCGTCGCGCCGCCCGTCGTCGAGCTCGGCCGCTGGGCCGGATGGGAGCCGCTGCCGTTGTCGGTGCGCGACGCCCGCCGGGCAGCCGGTCCGCTGCGCCGCGCTCTCGCAGAAGCCCGGCCGGCGCCGGTCGCCGAGCCGGTCCCGGCCCGCTCCGTGAGCGTCCCGTCACCCGCCGTGCAGGCGCGCGGGGTCGTCGTCCGGTACCCCGGGACGATCGCCGTCCGCGGCGTCGACCTCGACCTGCGACACGGCGAGGTCGCCGCGCTCATGGGTCGCAACGGATCGGGCAAGTCGTCGCTACTGTGGGCGCTGCAGGGGTCCGGTCGGCGCACAGGTGGCTCGGTGACGGTGGACGACGAAGGGTCGCGCGTCGACCCGGCGGGGCTGTCGCCCGCGCGCGCCCGCGCCCTGGTCGGCCTGGTGCCGCAGCAGCCCGGCGACCTGCTCTACCTCGAGTCCGTGGCCGCCGAGTGCCACCAGGCGGACGTCGAGAGCGAGCGCCCGGGCGGCACGTGCGCCGCGCTGCTCGAGCGGATCGCGCCCGGCATCGCCCCGCAGCAGCACCCCCGCGACCTGTCCGAGGGCCAGCGGCTCTCGCTCGTCCTCGCGGTGCAGCTGACCGCCGACCCCGCCGTGGTGCTGCTGGACGAGCCGACCCGCGGGCTGGACTACACGGCCAAGCGCGGCCTGCGCGACGTCGTCCACGAGCTCGCCGCGCAGGGACGCAGCGTGCTGCTGTCGACGCACGACGTCGAGTTCGTCGCCGAGACGGCCGACCGCGTCGTCGTCCTGGCCGAGGGCGACGTCGTGGCCGACGGACCCACGGCCGAGGTCGTGGTGGCCTCCCCCGCCTTCGCGCCGCAGGTGGCCAAGGTGCTCGCCCCCGAGCCGTGGCTGACCGTCGGCGCGGTCGTCGACGCGCTGCCGCTGGGGACGGCCTCGTGACCGGCGTGCGGGCGATCGCGCTGCACCCGCGCTCGACCCTGGCCGTCGCGCTGGTGTCGCTGGTCGGCGTCGCGGCCTTCGGCTGGCCGCTGCTGGTCGACAGCGACGCGGCCATCGCGCACGGCACCGACGCACCGCTGGTCTTCGCCCTGGTGCTGCCGCTGCTGCTGGCCGTGGTGCTCGCCGAGATCAGCGAGGGCGGGCTCGACACCAAGGCCGTCGCGATGCTCGGGGTGCTGAGCGCGGTCGGCGCGGCGCTGCGACCGCTGGGCGCCGGCACCGCCGGGCTCGAGACGGTGTTCTTCCTGCTGGTGCTGGGCGGGCGGGTCTTCGGCGCGGGCTTCGGCTTCGTGCTGGGCGCGGTGACGCTGTTCGCGTCCGCGCTGATCACCGGCGGGGTCGGGCCGTGGCTGCCGTTCCAGATGCTCGGCGCGGCGTGGGTCGGGCTGGGCGCGGGCCTGCTGCCGCGCGCCACCGGCCGGGTCGAGCTGGCGCTGCTCGCGGCGTACGGCGCTCTGGCCGGGCTGCTCTACGGCATCGCGCTCAACCTGTCGTTCTGGCCGTTCGGCGCCGGGCCGACGACCGCGCTGTCGTTCGTCCCCGGCGACCCGCTGCTGACGAACCTGCACCGGTTCGCCGTCTTCTCGGTCACCACCTCCCTGGGCTGGGACCTCGGGCGCGCCCTCACCAACGTGGTGCTCGTGCTCGTCACCGGCAAGGCCGTGCTGGCCGCGCTGCGACGGGCGGCGCGACGCGCGGCGTTCGAGGCGCCGGTGCGGTTCGAGCCGCCGACCCCCACCCTCCCGGACGTCGTCGGGCCGACCCCCGCCGGAGCCGTGCGCTGATGCGGGTGCGGCTGCTGGGCACGGGGTCCGCCGACGGCTGGCCGAACGCGTTCTGCGACTGCGCCTCCTGCCTGCAGGCCCAGGCCACCGGCCAGCTGCGCGTGCCGACGTCCGCGCTGGTCGACGGCAAGCTGCTGCTCGACTGCGGGCCCGAGACGCCGCGGTCCGCCCTGCGCCACGACGAGGGCCTGCGCGGCGTCACCCACGTGCTGGTGACGCACGACCACCCCGACCACAGCGCGCCGATGGCCCTGCTGTCGCGGGCCTGGGCCGGGCGCACCGAGCCGATCACTGTCGTCGGTCCGCAGACCGTTATCGCCACGTGGTGCCAGTGGGTCGGCCCGGGCGACCCCGTGCTCTGGCGCGCCGTGCTGCCCGGCGACCTCGTCGAGGCCGACGGCTACGCCGTGCGCGTGCTCGCGGCGGCGCACGGCGAGGAGGAGTCGGTCGTCTACGACGTCACCGGTCCCGGTGGCGAGCGCCTGCTCTACGCCACCGACACCGGTCCGCTGCCCGAGCACACGATCTCGGCCACCGCGGACGCCGCCTACGACCTGGTGTTGATGGAGGCGACCTTCGGCGACCGCCGCGGCCCGGGAGCGCCCACCAGCGACGCGCACCTCGACCTGCAGACGTTCGCAGACCAGATGGTGCGCCTGCGCGGCGCCCGGGCCGTCACCCGGCACACCGCTGTCGCGGCCGTCCACCTGTCGCACCACAGCCCGGCCGACCTGCGCCCGCGCCTGGCGGCCTGGGGCGTGCAGGTCGTCGACGACGGGCACGCCTTCGAGCTCGACCGGGCGGCGCTGCGCGCGGCGGTCATGGCCGACGCGACGTCGGGTGGGGCACCGGCCGACGACCGCCGCCGCACCCTGGTGCTCGGCGGCGTCCGCTCGGGCAAGTCCACCGTGGCCGAGCAGCTGTTCGCCGCGGACGCCGCCGTCACCTACGTCGCGACGGGGTACGTGCCGGACGGCGACGACGCCGAGTGGGCCGAGCGGGTCGCCCGGCACCGGGCCCGTCGTCCGCGGCACTGGACGACGCTCGAGACCACCGACATCGGCGCCGTGCTGCGCGGGGCCGACGGCCCGGTGGTGGTCGACTGCCTCAGCATGTGGCTGACCAGCGTGCTCCAGCGCTGCGGCGCCTGGGACGAGGCGCCGGGCTGGCAGGAGGCCGTGGACCGGCACGTCGACGCGCTCGTCGAGGCCTGGCACGCCGCGCAGCACCCCGTGGTGGCCGTCAGCAACGAGGTGGGGGCCGGTGTCGTGCCGCCCACCTGGAGCGGGCGCGTCTTCCGCGACCAGCTCGGCCGGCTCAACACCCGCATCGCCGCGGCCAGCGAGCGCGTGCTGCTCGTCGTCGCCGGCCGCACGCTCGACCTCGCGGCGCTCGAGGCGCTCGGCGCGGTGGGGCCGTCGGTCAGCCCGGCCGTCGTCGACGAACCGCTGCCGATCGACCTCGCCGGCCTCTCGTCGTCCGGGCTCTCGTCCGGGCGGCCGGACGTCGAGACCACCGCGGTGCTGGACGCCGTCCCGCCGCTGCCGCCGGGTCGTGGCCTGCACCGTGTCGTCGACCTGACCGAGCACGACTCCCTCGAGACCCTGGAGCAGGACACCGCATGAGCCCGGTCGACCTGGAGGCCCTGCGGTCCGCGATCGGCCTGCGCGACGTCGAGGCGGCGAGCGACACCCGGCTGCGGCTGGACGGCCTGGCCAAGCCCACCGGATCGCTGGGCCGGCTCGAGCAGCTCGCGATCTGGCTGTCCGGCGTGCAGGGGGCGAGCCCGCCGCGGCCGCTCGACGACGTCCGGGTCGTGGTGTTCGCCGGCGACCACGGCATCGCGCGCGAGGGGGTCTCGGCCTACCCGCCCGAGGTGACCGCCGCGATGGTGCGCACGTTCGTCAGCGGTGGGGCGGGCGTCAACGCCCTCGCCCGGTTGCACGGCGCCACCGTGCGGGTGCTCGACCTCGGCGTCGACGCCGACCTGTCCGACCTGCCGGCCGCCGTCACCGCGCACAAGGTGCGGCGCGGCTCCGGGGCGATCGACGTCGAGGACGCGCTGACGCAGGACGAGGTCGAGGCCGCGTTCGCCGCCGGCGTGGCCGTCGCCGACGAGGAGGTCGACGCGGGCGCCGACCTGCTGGTCGCAGGTGACATGGGCATCGGCAACACGACGGTGGCCTCCGCGCTGGTGGCGGTGCTGCTGCAGCTGAGCCCGCTCGACGTCGTCGGCACGGGCACCGGGGTCGACGACGTCGCCTGGGCGCGCAAGGTCGCCGCGCTGCGCGACGCCACGTTCCGCGCACGGCCGGTGCGCGAGGACCCGCTCGCGGTGCTGCGCACGGTCGGAAGTGCTTGCACCGCAGCGATGACGGGCTTCCTGGTGCAGGCCGCGGCTCGCCGCACGCCCGTGCTGCTCGACGGCGTGGTGTCGTGCGCCTGCGCCCTGGTCGGACGACGCCTGGCCGACAGCGCGAGCCACTGGTGGCTGGCCGGGCACCGCTCGACCGAGCCCGCGCAGCACCGGGTGCTCGACGTGCTCGGCCTCGAGCCGGTGCTCGACCTCGGCATGCGGCTCGGCGAGGGCACGGGGGCGCTCACCGCGCTGCCGGTGCTGCGGGCGGCGCAGGCGATGACCGCCGAGATGGCGCTGCTCGCCGACCTGCTGCCGCTCGACGCGACGTGACCTGCGGCTGATGGTGCTCGACGGGCTGCGGCTCGCCGTCGGCACGCTCACCGTGCTGCGCGTGCCGCCGCCGGCGCGCGTCGACCGCGCGGTGGCCGGCGTGGCGATGTCGCTCGGCTGGCTGGTCGTCCTGCCGTCGGCGGTGGCGGTCGGGCTGCTCTGCCGGGCCGGGACGGTGCTCGACGCTCCCCCGCTGCTCGTGGCCGCCGTGGCGCTCGGCGTCCTCGCGCTGTCGTCGCGCGGGCTGCACCTCGACGGCCTCGCCGACACGGCGGACGGGCTCGCCGCGAGCCACGACCGGGAGCGCGCGCTGGCCGTGATGCGCACCGGGGACGTCGGTCCGGCCGGGGCTGCGACGTTGGTGCTGGTGCTGCTCGTCCAGGCGGGATCCGTTGCGGCACTGGCCGATCGGCCGTGGCTGGTGGGGGCGACCGTGCTCGTCTCGCGCGGCCTGCTGGCGGTCGCGTGCGCTCGGGGGGTGCCGTCGGCGCGGCCCGACGGGCTCGGTGCGGCGGTGGCCGGCACGGTGCCGCGAGGGGTCGTCGTCGGGGTGGTCCTGGCCGTCACGGCGGTCACCACCGCGGCAACCGGGCTGGACGACGCGGCGTGGTGGGTCGGTCCGGCGGCGGTCGCGGGCGCGCTCGCCGTCACGGGCGTCGTCCTGCGCCGGTGCGTGCGGCGCGTGGGCGGCGTGACCGGCGACGTCCTCGGCGCGGTCGTCGAGCTGTCCCTCGCGGCCGCCCTGGCCGTCCTCGCCGTCGCCGGCTGACGAGACCCTTCCCCCGTCGCCGACCGGTGGTTAGCGTGCGGGCATGAGCGACGCGGTGGTCGAGGTCCCGATGCAGCACGAGATCCCCGCCGGCGCGCTCGGACCAGATCCCGTGGTGATCGACGTCCGCGCGTTCCTCGTGCCCGGTCCGACCGGGCTGGTGCTGGTCGACACCGGGATGGACGCCTCGGGCTCGGCGCTCGACGCGGCGCTGGCCGCCGCCGGGGCCGCGTGGTCCGACGTCACCGACGTGGTCGTCTCGCACCACCACCCGGACCACACCGGGGCGCTCGACCACGTCCGGCGCCAGGCGCCCAGGGCCACGGTGCACGCCCACCCGCTCGACGAGGTCCCGGGCACGTCGCCGCTGCTCGACGGCGAGCGCGTCGGGTCGCTGCGCGCGTTCGCGACCCCCGGTCACACGCCCGGCCACCTCAGCCTGGTGGACGACGACCGCGGCGTGCTGCTCGCGTCGGACTGCCTCGGGGTGGTCGACGGACAGCTGCGCCGGGGTCCGGAGATGTTCACCGCGGACCCCGAGGAGGCGGAGCGGTCGCTGCACCGGCTGCTGGAGCTGCGCGGCGCGCGGGTGCTGCTGTCGCACGGGCCCGAGCTCGAGGACCCGTGGGGCGCGCTCGACCGGCTGCTCGAGCGCTGACGCCGGGCGCGGCTACGCGCCGCGGGTCTGGACCTCGACGAACGGCGGCTTGACCACGCGGCACCGCACCCCGCGTCCCCGGACGTCGACCACGACCTCGTCGTCCGCCGCGACCGCGCGGTCGAGCAGGGCCAGCGCGATGCCCTGCTTCAGCGTCGGCGAGAAGGTGCCGGACGTCGTCCGGCCGACGACGGGCTGCTCGCCCTCGCCGGCCCGCCGGACGTCGCAGCCGTCGCGCGGGATGCCGCGCTCGAGCGCGAGCAGACCCCACAGCTGGCGGGCGGCGCCGGCCTCCTTCTCGGCGACGAGCGCGTCGCGCCCCCAGAACGCCGGCTTCTTCCAGCCGACGGCCCAGCCCGAGCGCGCCTGCACCGGCGAGATGTCGAGCGAGAGCTCGTGGCCGTGCAACGGGTACCCCATCTCGGTGCGCAGCGTGTCGCGCGCGCCGAGACCGGCCCGGCGTCCGCCCTGCGCCTCGACCGCCTCGACCAGCGCGTCCCACAGCGCGGGTGCGGCCTCCCAGGTCGGCAGCAGCTCGTAGCCGCGCTCGCCCGTGTACCCGGTGCGGCACACCACGACCGGGCTGCCCTGCCACTCGGCGTCCACGAACGACATGTAGTCGTGGCCGGACGGCAGGCCGAGCGCGTCGAGCACCTCGTCGCTGAGGGTGCCCTGCACCGCGAGCACGCCGAGGTCGCGGTGGGCGTCGGCGACCTCCACGCCCTCGGGCGCCTCGGCCTGCAACCGGCGCACGACCTCGGCCGTGTTGGCGGCGTTCGGCACGAGCAGGACGTCGTCGTCGGCCCGCAGGTAGACGATCAGGTCGTCGACGACGCCACCGGACGCGTCGCAGCACAGCGTGTACTGCGCCTGCCCGGGCGCGATCCGGCCGAGGTCGTTCGACAGCGTCGCGTTCACGAAGTCGGCCGCTCCGGGCCCGCGCACGGTGGCCTTGCCGAGGTGGCTCACGTCGAACAGCCCGACCTTCTCGCGCACGGCGGTGTGCTCGGCGACGACACCGCCGCCGGCGTACTCGATCGGCATCAGCCAGCCGCCGAAGTCGGCCGTCTTCGCGCCCGCCGCGACGTGCCGGTCGTGCAGGGGCGAGCGCAGCAGCTCGGGCGTCGTCGCGCCGTCGGACGAGGTCGTCTCAGCCATGGGGCGCAACCTATCGCCCACCCCGGGCGGCGCGACGTCTAGCATCGACCGCGGATCGCGACCCGATCCCCCGCCTCCACCGGAAGGACCGCCGTGACGTCCCTCAGCCTGTCGGACAAGGACCCGAAGTCGCTCTCCGTCGACACCCTCGTGGTGGCGGTCGCGAAGGGCGACGACGGCCCCGTGCTGGTCGAGGGCGTCGCGCTGCCGCGCGGCGTGCGCTCGTCCCTCGCCGGGACCCTCGCCGCGCTCGGCGTCACGGGCGAGGCCGACCAGGTCGTCCGCATCCCCGCGGGCAAGGACGTCGCCGCGACGACGATCGCGCTCACCGGGCTGGGCAAGGCCGTCACCGGCCGCCGCGCCGGCTACCCGGCCGAGACGCTGCGCCGGGCCGCGGGGGCGGCGTCCCGCCAGCTCGCCGGCACCGGCTCGGCCGGCTTCGCCCTCCCCGCGGCGGACGTCGAGCAGCTGGCCGCCGTGGCCGAGGGCGCCCTGCTGGGCGCCTACGCCTTCACCCGGCACCGCGTGCGCACCGTCGGCGACGTCAAGGCGCCGCTCGGCGAGGTCTTCGTGCTGACGGCGCTGGCCAAGGACAAGGCGGCCAACGCCGCTGCCTCCCGGGCCCAGGAGCTCGCGACCTCCGTGACGCTGGTGCGCGACCTGGTCAACACCGCGCCCGGCGACCTGCCGCCAGCGGCGTTCGCCGACGCGGTCGTGGCCGCGGCCAAGCAGCACCCGGTCAAGGTCGAGGTGCTCGACGAGAAGCAGCTGGCCAAGGGCGGCTACGGCGGCATCCTCGGCGTCGGCCTGGGTTCGAGCCGCCCGCCGCGGCTGGTCAAGGTCTCGTACGCGCCGCGCGGCGCCAAGAAGCACCTGGCCCTGATCGGCAAGGGCATCACGTTCGACACCGGCGGCATCTCGCTCAAGCCGCCGCTCGGCATGGAGACCATGAAGTCCGACATGGCCGGCGGCGCCGCCGTCATCGGCGCGGTGCTGGCCCTGGCCCGGCTGCGCGCCAAGGTGCGGGTCACCGCCTGGGTGCCCCTCGCCGAGAACATGCCGTCCGGCACGGCGCAGCGTCCGTCCGACGTCCTGACGACCTACGGCGGCCGCACGGTCGAGGTGCTCAACACCGATGCCGAGGGCCGGCTGGTGCTGGCCGACGCGATCGTCGCCGCCAGCGAGGAGCACCCGGACGCGATCGTCGACGTCGCGACGCTCACCGGGCACCAGGTGCTCGCGCTGGGCCACCGCTACGCCGCGATCATGTCCAACGACGACGCCCTGCGCGCGCAGATCCACGACGTCGCCGGGCAGGTCGGCGAGACGATGTGGCCGATGCCCCTGCCGGTCGAGCTGCGCTCGAGCATGGACTCGCAGGTCGCGGACATCGCCAACATGGGCGAGCGGATGGGCGGCATGCTCGTCGCGGGCCTGTTCCTGCAGGAGTTCGTCGGCGACCGCGCCGACGGCGAGGGCAAGATCCCGTGGGCGCACCTCGACATCGCCGGGCCGTCGTACAACGAGGGCGCGGCCTGGGGCTACACGCACAAGGGCGGTACCGGGCACGCGGTGCGCACCCTCGTCGGGCTGGCCGAGCAGGTCGCCGCCGGCTGAGCCGATCGGGCGACGCGACGGCAGCGGCGTAACGGGCGCTCACGCTGCGTCGATAGCCAGGTGCCGTCGCCCGACGGCACCTGCCCTCGGGAGCCCGCCGTGCGTCGTCCGATCGACTTCCTGCTCGCCCAGTCCAAGGTCGTGGCCGTCGCGGCCGCCGCCGTCCTCATCGGCGCCGGCGGCGCGATGGCGGCGACCCAGGCCGGGCTCGGGCCGTCGTCCCTCGCCGCCGACGGCGCCGACCTGCCGTCGGTGACCGCGACCGCCACCACGACCGGGTCGCCGACCGACCCGGCCACCGCAGAGCCGACCGACGAGCCGACCGACGCACCGACCGACGCACCGGACCAGACCGCCGAGCCGACCGGGTCCGCGGACGACGACGCCTCGGACGACGCCGCCGAGCCCAGCCCCACCACGGACGACGACGGCACCCCCACGACCGCGCCGACCCCGTCGGCCTGCGACAGCGCCAGCAACCACGGCGCCTACGTGTCCTCCGTCGCTCGCGACAAGAGCACGTCCGGGCGCGAGCACGGCGCCGCCGTCCGCGAGGCCGCGCACAGCACGTGCGGCAAGCACCCGGCCGAGCACGCCGACGACGACGGCGCGGACGACGAGACGCCGCAGGCCCAGGAGCCGGTCGAGGCTCCCGCCGCCGAGAGCGGTCACGGCACGGGCCACGTCAAGGGCCACGCCAAGGGCACGAAGGGCGAGAAGGGCGACGACGGCGCGGCCTCGAAGGGCCACGGCAAGGGCCACGGCAAGGGCCACGGCAAGGGCCACGGCAAGGGCTGAGCCTCAGGCGCTGCCGGCGCCGCCTTGGCGCTGCTGGGAGGTCCAGGCGCGCATCCGGGCCGGGTAGCCGGTCAGGTGCACGTCGTACACCGGCACGCCGAGCTCGCGCGCGAGCTTGCCGGCTGCCTCGGGCCCGCTGATCCGCCGACGGGTCCACTCCCCCGTCGTCGCCACGAGGACGACGGTCGTCGGGGTCACCGTGGTGCGCGGCTCGACGTACATCTCGACGCCGACCCGGGTGGCGACGAACTGCTGCAGGTGAGCCATGGCGGCCTCGACGTCGGCCTTGGTCGGACCGGCGGCGGCCGGTGCCGGACCACGGTCGCGACGACGACGGAACCACGCCACGGGGGGACCTCCTGCGCTGCTGGGACGGTGCGGAGGTCCAGTGTGCCGTGCCCACGACGGCACCGGGCACCACGTTGCGTGCCCGTGCCCGGTTGGTGACAGGATGGGCACCCGGCCCACCGAGCGGCGGGCCCGCACCGGACAGCAGCGCACAGCGCACCACACGTAGGGAGCAGGCGACGTGGCCGACAGCACCGACGAGGTCTTCGACATCGTGATCCTCGGGGGTGGCAGCGGCGGCTACGCGTGCGCCTTCCGGGCGGCCGAGCTGGGCCTGTCCGTCGCCCTCGTCGAGAAGGACAAGCTGGGCGGCACCTGCCTGCACCGCGGCTGCATCCCCACCAAGGCCCTGCTGCACGCGGCCGAGCTGGCCGACGGCGCGCGCGACGGAGCCGCCTACGGCGTGCGCACGACCTTCGAGGGCATCGACATGCCCGGCGTCAACTCGTACAAGGACTCGGTGGTCAGCCGGCTGTACAAGGGCCTGCAGGGCCTGGCCAAGGCCCACCACGTCACGCTGGTCGAGGGCGAGGGCAAGCTCGTCGCGAAGGACACGGTGCAGGTGGGCGACCGCCAGGTGAGGGGACGCCACGTCGTCCTGGCCACCGGCTCGTACGCGCGCTCGCTGCCCGGCCTCGAGCTCGGCGGCCGGGTCATCACCAGCGACCAGGCGCTCACCCTCGACCACGTGCCGAGCAGCGTCGTCGTCCTCGGCGGCGGCGTCATCGGGGTCGAGTTCGCCAGCGTCTGGAAGTCCTTCGGGGCCGAGGTCACCATCGTCGAGGCGCTGCCGCACCTGGTCCCCGCCGAGGACGAGGCGGCCTCCAAGGTGCTCGAGCGCTCGTTCCGCAAGCGCAAGATCGCGTTCAAGACCGGCGTACGGTTCAGCGGCGTCACCCAGGACGACTCCGGCGTGACGGTGCAGCTCGAGGGCGGCGAGGAGATCCGTGCCGACCTGCTGCTCGTCGCCGTGGGGCGCGGGCCGTCGTCGGCCGGGCTCGGCTACGAGGAGGTCGGCGTCACCGTCGACCGCGGTTTCGTGCCCACCGACGAGCGTCTGCGCACGAACGTCGAGGGCATCTTCGCCGTGGGCGACCTGGTGCCGGGCCTGCAGCTGGCCCACCGCGGCTTCGCCCAGGGCATCTTCGTCGCCGAGGAGGTCGCCGGGCTCCAGCCGGTGCCGGTGGTCGACTCGGGCATCCCCAGGGTCACCTACTGCGACCCCGAGATCGCCTCCGTCGGGCTCACCGAGGCGCAGGCCAAGGAGCAGTACGGCGAGGACCAGGTCCAGGTGTTCGAGTACAACCTCGGCGGCAACGGGCGCAGCCAGATCATCGGCACCACCGGCTTCGTCAAGCTGATCCGCCAGAAGGAGGGCCCGGTGGTCGGGTTCGTCGCCGTCGGGGCCCGGATGGGCGAGCAGGTCGGCGAGGCCTCGTTGATCGTCAACTGGGAGGCCTTCCCCGAGGAGGTCGCCCAGCTCATCCACGCGCACCCGACGCAGAACGAGGCGCTGGGCGAGGCCCACCTCGCGCTCGCCGGCAAGCCGCTGCACGTCCACGCCTGACCTGCCCCACCGCAGCACCGCACGACCCGACCTGCACCACGACGAAGGAGAACGCAGCCGATGTCCGAACGGGTGAAGATGCCGGCCCTCGGGGAGTCCGTGACCGAGGGCACCGTGACGCGCTGGCTCAAGCAGGTCGGCGAGCAGGTGGAGGTCGACGAGCCGCTGCTCGAGGTCTCGACCGACAAGGTCGACACCGAGATCCCCAGCCCGGTGGCCGGAACGCTGCAGGAGGTGCTGGTCGCCGAGGACGAGACCGTGCCGGTCGGGGCCGACCTGGCGGTGATCGGTGACGGCGCCGCGACCGAGGGCGGCGGTGAGCAGCAGGACCAGCAGGACCAGGCCGAGAGCCAGGCGGACGGCGGCGAGCAGCAGGCCACCGAGCAGGCCACCGAGCAGCCGACGGAGCAGGTTGCCGAGCCGTCGGCCGCGCAGGAGCCGACCGCCGAGACGTCCGAGCCCGAGCAGGCGCAGCAGGACGAGCCGCAGCAGGAGGAGCCGCAGCAGGAGGAGCCGCAGCAGCCGTCGTCCGGCGGTGGCGGCGGCGGCGGCGGCACGACCGTGACCATGCCCGCGCTGGGCGAGTCGGTCACCGAGGGCACCGTCACCCGCTGGCTCAAGGCCGAGGGCGACTCCGTCGAGGTCGACGAGCCACTGCTCGAGGTCTCGACCGACAAGGTCGACACCGAGATCCCCAGCCCGGTCGCCGGCACCGTCAGCAAGCTGCTCGTCGGCGAGGACGAGACCGTCCCCGTGGGCGCCGACCTCGCCGTGATCGGCGGGTCCGGCGGTGGCTCGGACGACGCCGCGACCGACGCGCAGCCGGCGGCCCAGGAGCAGCCGGCCGCCGAGCCGGAGCCCCAGCAGCAGGCCGAGCCGCAGCAGGCCGAGCCCGAGCCGACCCCCGAGCCGGCTCCGCAGGCGACCCCTGCCGCGAGCGCACCGGCCGCCCCGGACGCGCAGCAGGCCGCCCAGCAGCAGCCGACCGCGCAGGCGCCGTCCCAGCCGTCCCAGCCGTCCCAGCCCTCCGAGCCCTCGCAGGGCACAGCGCAGGGCACGCCCGACGCCTCGGCCTACGTCACGCCGCTGGTGCGCAAGCTGGCCTCCGAGCACGGCGTCGACCTCGCGTCGGTGACCGGCACCGGGGTCGGCGGGCGCGTGCGCAAGCAGGACGTCCTGGACGCCGCAGCCGCCGCCAAGGCCGCGACCGAGCAGGCGGCCGCCCCGGCGCCGGCTGCCGCGGCCGCTCCGGCCGCGACGCCCACCGCCCCCAGCGGCAGCGCGAGCGCCGCCGCCCGGGTGTCGGCCAAGCGCGGCACGACCGAGAAGATGACCCGTCTGCGGCGGCTCATCGCGCAGCGCATGGTCGAGTCGCTGCAGACCTCCGCGCAGCTCACCACGGTGATCGAGGTGGACGTCACCAAGATCGCCCGGTTGCGCGACCGCGCCAAGAACGACTTCGCCGCCCGCGAGGGCGTCAAGCTGTCGTTCCTGCCGTTCTTCGCCCAGGCCGCGGTCGAGGCGCTGAAGTCGCACCCGACGGTCAACGCCAGCCTGGAGGGCGACGACGTCGTCTACCACGCGCAGGAGAACCTCGGCATCGCGGTCGACACCGACAAGGGCCTGATCGTCCCGGTGATCCGCGACGCGGGCGACCTCAACATCGCCGGCATCGCCCGCAAGGTCTCCGACCTGGCCGAGCGCACCCGCGGCAACAAGATCGGGCCGGACGAGCTCGGCGGCGGCACGTTCACGCTGACCAACACCGGCAGCCGGGGCGCGCTGTTCGACACGCCGATCATCAACCAGCCGCAGGTCGCGATCCTCGGCACGGGGGCGGTCGTGAAGCGACCCGTCGTCGTGCAGGACTCCGACGGCGGTGAGACGATCGCCATCCGCTCGATGGTCTACCTGGCGCTCAGCTACGACCACCGGATCGTGGACGGCGCCGACGCCGCCCGCTTCCTGGTGGCGATGAAGGACCGGCTCGAGGAAGGCGCCTTCGAGGCCGACCTCGGGCTCTGACCCCGCGACCCTCCCGGGCCGGGCACCCGGCTCGGGAGGGAACCGCATGAAGGTCGTCGTCACCGGTGCGTCCGGTCTGGTCGGGCAGGCGCTCGTGCCGCACCTGCGCGCCGCCGGGCACGAGGTCACGACGCTGGTGCGCCGGCCGCCGCAGGCCGCGCACGAGGTGCGGTGGGACCCGTCGTCCAGTCGGCTCGACCCGGCCGACCTGGCCGGGGTCGAGGCCGCCGTCCACTTGGCGGGCGCCGGCGTCGGCGACCACCGCTGGACCGACGACTACAAGCGCACGATCCTGCGCTCGCGCGTCGACAGCACCGACCTGCTCTCGCGCACCCTGGCCGCGCTCGACCCCGTGCCGCGGGTGCTGGTCAGCTCGTCGGGTGTCGACCACTACCCCGACAGCGACGAGCCGATGACCGAGCAGTCGCCCACCGGCACCGGGTTCCTGGCCGACGTCACGACGGCGTGGGAGGCCGCGGCCGACCCCGCCCGCGCCGCCGGGATCACCGTCTCGCACACCCGCTCTGGCCTGGTGCTCTCGCGCGAGGGCGGTGTGCTGCAGCGGCTGCGGCCGTTGATCCGGCTCGGGCTGGCCGGGCCCATCGGGTCAGGACGGCAGTGGTGGAGCTGGATCACGCTGCCCGACCAGGTGCGCGCCATCACCCGGTTGCTCGACGGCGACCTGCCAGGCGCGGTCAACCACTGCGCGCCCGAGCCCGCGCGCCAGCGCGACCTGATGAAGGCCCTCGCGCGGGCGGCCCACCGTCCGGCGGTCGTGCCCGCGCCGACGCTCGCGCTGCGCGTCGTCGTCGGGCAGTTCACCGAGTCGATCGTGGCGAGCCACCGCGTGCTGCCGCGACGGCTCACCGAGGCCGGCTTCACCTTCACCCACCCGGACGTCGACTCGGCCGCCCGCTGGACCCTGGGCTGACCCACCTACCGCCTCGACCGGGCGCTCACCCGGGACGGCTCGCCGCCGCGACCTGCCATCCCCGCGCCGTCCGGACGACGTCGAGCCGGCTGCGGCGGCCCGGCGCGGCGTCGACGTGCCGCACCACCCGGCCGCTGCGGGTGACGACGTCGTAGGCGGACGCGTCGACGACGACGTCCAGCACCGCCCGGTCGTCCTGCTGCCGCACGACCCGTACCGACCGCGGGACCAGGCGCAGCGCGCGGTAGCGCAACCCGGCCGAGCGCAGAGCCGCCACCGCCTCCCGGTCGTCGCGCTCGGCCGCCGAGCCCGGGGCCGCGCCGGTGGAGCCGCGACCGGCGGCGAGGGCAGCGGCCCGCTCGCGGCAGGCAGCCGCGACCAC
>NZ_BAAGXY010000047.1:0-39625 GCF_054779595.1 Angustibacter peucedani | reverse complement strand
CCGGCTGCGCGACCGGGCGCGGCCGCTGCTGCAGGGCGCCAGCGCGCTGGCCCGCGGCACCGAGCGGTCCGACCCGCCGTCGCACCCCGGCGCCGACCTGGCCGGGCGCGACCTGCGCGGCACCGACCTGCGGGCCGCCGACCTGCGCGGGGCGCTGCTCATCGGGGCAGACCTGCGCGGCACCGACCTGCGCCGGGCCGACGTCATCGGGGCCGACCTGCGCGCGGCCGACGTGCGCGGGGCCGACCTCGGCACGGCGATCTACCTCACGCAGTTCCAGGTGGCCGCGGCGCGCGGCGACGCGCGCACCCGGCTGCCGCCGACGCTCAGCCGGCCGCCGCACTGGGCGGCGCCGGCCAGATGACCAGGTCCGCCCGCTCGCGCGCGGCGTCGACCACCCGGGCGTTGGCCTCGTCGCTGCCGAGCGTGCGCGCCCAGGCCTCGTCGTCGCCGCGGCCGTAGCGCTGGTGGCGCGCCGCGAGCCGCTCGCGCCGCACGTCGTCGTCGACCGCCACGAACCAGACCTCGTCGAGCAGCTCGCGCACCGCCGCCCACTCGCCGTCCGGCAGCAGCAGGTAGTTCCCCTCGGTCACCACGACGTCGACGTCCGCGGTCACGCCGATCGCCCCGGCCACGGCCTCCTCGATCTCGCGGCGGAACTCCGGCGCCCAGACCGTGCCCTGCGTGCGCGAGCGCAGCCGCGCCAGCAACGCCACGAAGCCGGCCGCGTCGAACGTGTCGGGCGCGCCCTTGCGCGGCGCGGAACCGAGCCGCTCCAGCTCGCGCTGCGCCAGGTGGAACCCGTCCATCGGCACCAGCACCGCCCGGACGCCGTTGCGGCACAACGCCTCGACCACCTGCTCGGCCACCGTCGACTTGCCGGCGCCCGGCGCGCCGGTGATGCCCACGAGCGCGCGCGCGGACGACGACCCCACCCGCAGCAGGACGTCGGCCGCGCGCGCGGCGAGGTGCTGCGGGGTGGCGTCCGGCAGGTCGGCAGGTGCTGGCACAGACGTCATCGTGGTGGCGGGCGCGGGTGCCGGGCAAGCCGGGACGCGCGACGATGGGGCCATGAGCCAGAACTCCGACGGGTCCCGGGTCGAGCACGACACGATGGGCGAGGTGCGGGTGCCCGCCGACGCCCTGTACGGCGCGCAGACGCAGCGCGCGGTCGAGAACTTCCCGATCTCGGGCGTGCGCGTCGAGCCCGCCGTCGTCCACGCCCTGGCGCGGATCAAGGCGGCAGCCGCCGTCGTCAACGCGCGGCTCGGCGTGGTCGACGAGGACGTCGCGCAGGCCGTGAGCGCCGCCGCGGCCGAGGTGGCCGACGGGCAGCACGACGACCAGTTCCCGGTCGACGTGTTCCAGACCGGCTCGGGCACGTCGACCAACATGAACGTCAACGAGGTGGTGGCCCGGCTCGCCGGCGAGCGCCTCGGCCGCGACGTCCACCCCAACGACGTGGTCAACGCGTCGCAGTCGAGCAACGACACGTTTCCCACCAGCCTGCACCTGGCGGCCACCGACGGCGTGGTCAACGAGCTGGTGCCGGCGCTCGAGCACCTCGCGGAGTCGTTGGAGCGCAAGGCGTCCGAGTTCGCCGACGTCGTCAAGGCCGGCCGCACCCACCTCATGGACGCCACGCCCGTGACCCTCGGCCAGGAGCTCGGGGGCTACGCGGCGCAGGTGCGCGCGGGCGTCGAGCGGCTGCAGGCCTGCCTCCCGCGGCTGGCCGAGGTGCCCCTGGGCGGCACGGCCGTCGGCACCGGCATCAACACGCCCGCCGGCTTCGCGGCCGCGGTGGTCGAGGAGCTGCGCCGCACCACCGGCCTGCCGATCACCGAGGCGCGCAACCACTTCGAGGCGCAGGGCGCCCGCGACGGGCTGGTCGAGGTGTCGGGGCAGCTGCGCACCGTCGCCGTCAGCCTGGTCAAGCTGTGCAACGACCTGCGCTGGATGGGGTCGGGTCCGAGGGCCGGGCTCGGCGAGCTGCACCTGCCCGACCTGCAGCCCGGGTCGAGCATCATGCCCGGCAAGGTCAACCCGGTAGTCCCGGAGGCGACGCTGATGGTGTGCGCCCAGGTGATCGGGCACGACGCGACGGTCACGTTCGCCGGCGCCTCGGGCAGCTTCGAGCTCAACGTGATGATGCCGGTCATGGGCCGGGCGGTGCTGGAGTCGGTGCGGCTGCTCGCGTCGTCCACGCGCCTGCTGGCCGACCGCTGCGTCGACGGCCTGGTGGCCGACGAGGAGCGCTGCCGCGAGCTGGCCGAGTCCTCGCCGTCCGTGGTGACGCCGCTCAACCGCACCATCGGGTACGAGGCGGCGGCGAAGGTCGCCAAGCGGGCCGTGGCCGAGCGGACGACGATCCGGCAGGCCGTGCTCGACCTGGGGCACGTCGAGCGAGGCGAGCTGACCGAGGAGCAGCTCGACCAGGCGCTGGACGTCCTGGGCATGACGCGGCCGGCCACCTCGGGGTGAGACGGCCGGCCGGGTCGTGCTGCGGTGCTGCGGGGTGGTGCGGTGCTGGGCTCAGTACCAGCCGTTGCTCTGGCTGTGGCCCCAGGCCGCGCACGGCGAGCCGTAGCTGGCCCGGATGTACTGCAGGCCCCACTTGATCTGGGTCACCGGGTTGGTGCGCCAGTCGCTGCCCACCGAGGCCATCTTGCCGCCGGGCAGGGCCTGCGGGATGCCGTAGGCGCCGGACGACGGGTTGCTGGCCTGGTAGTTCCAGCCGCTCTCCTTGGTCCACAGCGAGTCGAGGCAGCCGAACTGGTCGGCCCCGAAGCCGTAGTCGCCGAGCAGCGCCTTGGCGGCCGAGCGCGGGTCGGCCGAGAGCAGGCGGGCCCGCTCGCGGGCACGGCTGGCCCGCTCGCGCTCGGCGGCGCGCTCACGGGCGGCCTTGATCTTGGCCAGCCGCACCTTCTTGGCGTGGGCCAGGTCGGCCCGGTGCTCGGCGGCTTCCAGGCGCACCCGCTTGCGGGCGGCCAGCGAGCGGGGGTCCTGCAGGGTGGGTTCGGGGGTGCTGTCGGCCGCGGCCCGCATCTGGGGGGACGGGCTGGCGGCCTGGGAGGGGTCGTCGGCCGAGACCGCGACACCACCCGCGACGGCCGCGGTGGCGGCCAGGGCGGTCATGCTGGACAGCAGGGGACGGCGCAGAGCGCGTCGGATCACGAAGTACCTTTCATCGGCCGTGCCCCACGCGCGGAGCTGCACGGTCTTCGACACCCCCACCGGGCCGCCGGACGAAAGGCCCCCGCCTTCGTCCCAGGGATGCGCACGTGGGCGCCCAGCGATCCTCACGGCGCCCGGTCGGGGCACCGCCGATCGCACCAGGGGGTGTTATCGGTTCGTGATCCACCGTGCGGGAAGGTCATGCGATCGCAAAACCGGCTCCACAGGATGGACATCAATTCATCGACGCAGAGTGATAGAGTCTTCACCCTGCGTCGAGAAACGTGACCTGTTCCACAGATGAACGGGCATTTCGGGCGGCCGGACGGCCTCCCCGCGGGGAGGCCGTCCGGGCCCGGTCAGACGTCCAGACCCTCCAGCAGGTCGGTCACGAGCGCGGCGATCGGCGAGCGCTCGGAGCGGTTCAGCGTGACGTGCGCGAACAGCGGGTGGCCCTTGAGCGCCTCGATGACGGCCGCCACGCCGTCGTGCCGGCCGACCCGCAGGTTGTCGCGCTGGGCGACGTCGTGGGTCAGCACGACCTTGGAGTTCTGCCCGACCCGGCTCAGCACGGTGAGCAGCACGTTGCGCTCGAGCGACTGGGCCTCGTCGACGACCACGAACGCGTCGTGCAGCGAGCGCCCGCGGATGTGGGTGAGCGGCAGCACCTCGAGCATGCCGCGGTCCATGACCTCCTCGACCACCTCGGTGCTGACCAGCGCGCCGAGCGTGTCGAACACCGCCTGGCCCCAGGGCCCCATCTTCTCGGCCTCGGTGCCCGGCAGGTAGCCGAGGTCCTGGCCGCCGACGGCGTACAGCGGGCGGAAGACGATGACCTTGCGGTGCTGGCGACGCTCCATGACGGCCTCGAGGCCGGCGCACAGGGCCAGGGCGCTCTTGCCCGTGCCCGCGCGCCCGCCGAGGCTGACGATGCCGACGTCCGGGTCGAGCAGCAGGTCCAGCGCGATCCGCTGCTCGGCGCTGCGGCCGTGCAGGCCGAACGCGTCGCGGTCGCCGCGCACCAGCCGCACCTGCTTGTCCGGCGTGACCCGGCCCAGCCCGTGGCCGCGCTCGGAGACCAGCACGACGCCGGTGTGGCAGGGCAGGTCGGCCGTCTGCTCGAGCTCGAGGGTGCCGGTGTCGTAGAGGGTGGCGACGTCGTCCGCCGACACCTCGACCTCGGTCATCCCGGTCCAGCCCGAGTCCACCGCGAGCTCGGCGCGGTACTCCTCGGCCACCAGGCCCACGGCCGAGGCCTTCACGCGCAGCGGCAGGTCCTTGCTCACCAGCGTGACGTCGGCACCCTCGCCCGCGAGGTTCTTGGCCACCGCGAGGATCCGGGTGTCGTTGTCGCCCAGCCGGAAGCCGGCCGGCAGCGACTGCGGGTCGGTGTGGTTCAGCTCGACCCGCAGCGTGCCGCCGCCCTCGATCTCCAGCGGGGCGTCGAGGCGGCCGTGCTGCACGCGCAGGTCGTCGAGCAGGCGCAGGGCGGTGCGGGCGAAGTAGCCCAGCTCGGGGTGGTGCCGCTTGCCCTCGAGCTCGGTGACGACGACCACGGGGAGCACGACCTCGTGCTCGGCGAAGCGCAGCATCGCCTTCGGGTCGGACAGCAGCACCGAGGTGTCGAGCACGAACGTCCGTCGACCAGTCACTGGCACTCCCCTGTGCCGGGCACGGCGCCCGGCTCGCTCGCGGGTCAGGAGCCGGGACCAGACCCCCGCGGGGCCGAGGTCCGGCCCCTCCCACGACCTCGAGGTCGTGTCACGTGGGCCTCCCCGGACGACGGGACGGGTGCCCCGCCGTCCCGATCGACGCTACGCCGGGGTCGGCCCGCCGGACGCGCAACACGCCGCTGCGGACGGGTGAACGGCACGTGTCCGGCCGAACGCGCACGGCGACGTCCGGTCGTCGTCCACACTGGACCGGGCACGACCCGGGCTCGGGGCTCAGGTCGGGCCGCCCGCCCGCCGATACCGCAGGAGACGACGGAGCACGACCTGGCTCCGCGCGACCCCCGAGACGAGGACCCATGCAGCCGGCTCCCGCGGACAAGTCCGCCCTGAGCTGGGCTTTCGACGTCGCGGTGATGCTCGCGGGCCTGGGGCTCGCGGCCGTCGCGACGGTGCACTTCCTCGGGTCGGGGCGCCTGGGCGCCGGCTGGCTGGCGATGTGCGTGCTCGCCGTCCCGCTCATCGCACTGCTGGCCACCTTCCCGCTGCGGCTCTCGCGCGACGGCGTCGGCATCGAGGTCGGCTTCGAGTCGGCCGTGCTGGTGGCGCTCGCCGTCGGCACCGGCGACGGCTGGAGCGCGCTCACCGTCTGGGCCGCCGGCCAGCTCGTCTCGCAGGTCACCAAGCGCAAGCGGCTCGACGTCCGCCTGTTCAACGCCGGCATCACGGTGCTGTGCGGCTCGGCGCTCGTCGCGACGATGCACGCGATCATCCCGACCCAGCGGACCTCGCTGCGCGAGCTGGTCGCGCTCGGCGTCGGCTGCACCGTCTTCTTCGTCCTCGACTACGTCATCTCCGCGGTGTCGGTCGCGCTCGAGGAGCGCACCGCGGTCGGCACCCAGCTGCTCTACAACAACGCGCTGCTCGCGGGCCTGGTGTTCGTCGGCATCGACAGCCTGGGTTACCTGGGTGCGCTGGTGCAGCGCGAGATCACCAACTGGGCGACCCTGCTGCTCGCCGTCCCGCTGGCCACGATCCTGGTCGCCAGCCGGGCGCTCGACCGCGGCAACGAGCACCGCCGGCGGCTGACCTCGCTGTTCGACGCGTCCGGCGCGATCCACGCCGCGGCCAGCCAGGACCAGGTGCTCGACCTGGTGCGCACGCACGCCGACGCCGTGCTGGCGCGCGAGGACGCGGCGCTGCGGCACGAGCCACCGTCCGACCGCGAGGTCGGCGCCCGGTTCGAGGGCTCGGACCAGCCCCTGTGGCTGGTCTCGCCGCGCGGCGACCTCAGCACCTCCACGGACCAGCTCGACCGGCAGGCCCTCGAGGCCCTCAGCAGCGTGGGCGAGCAGACCGTGGCGCGCCTCGCGCTGGTCGAGCAGCTGGCCCGCCAGGCCCGCCAGGACGGCCTGACCGGTCTGGCCAACCGGCTGCTGTTCACCGAGCGCCTCGAGCGCGCGCTGCGGCTGGCGACGCACGAGCGCCAGGTCGCGGTGCTCTACCTCGACCTCGACGGCTTCAAGTCCGTCAACGACCGCTTCGGCCACGCGGCGGGCGACGACCTGCTGCGGATCGTCGCCGACCGGCTGGTGCCGATCGCCGGCTCGACCGACTGCGTCGCCCGGCTGGGCGGCGACGAGTTCGCCGTGCTGCTGGGCGACGTCGCGCACGTCAGCGAGGTCGAGCGGGCGTGCGAGAAGGTGCTGGGCGCGGTGCGGCGCGAGGCCGTCGTGGCCGGCCACGGCGTGCTGGTCGGCACCAGCATCGGCGTCGTGCTCTCGCCCGGCGGCGACGAGGCCTCCGAGGTCATGCGCAACGCCGACATGGCGATGTACAGCGCCAAGGGCCTGGGCAAGAGCCAGTACGTCATCTACCAGAGCTCGCTGCGCGACGACCGGATCAAGCGGCTCGAGCTGATCGAGGCGCTGCGGGCCGGCATCGACACCGAGCTCGTCGTGCACTACCAGCCGGTGGTGTCGCTCGACAGCGGCCGGATCGTCGGCGCCGAGGCGCTCGTGCGCTGGCAGCGCGGCGGGGCGACCGTGCCGCCGGACCTGTTCATCCCGGCCGCCGAGGACAGCGGCCTGATCGTGCCGCTCGGCCAGCGCGTGCTCTCCCAGGTCGTCGCCGACAGCCCCCGGCTCGTCGACGCCGCCGGCGGAGCGATCGACCTGGCCGTCAACATGTCGGCGCACCAGCTGCGCGACCCCGACTTCGTCGGCCAGGTCGGCCAGGCCGTGCGCTCGTTCGGCGACTGCCGCCTGGTGCTCGAGATGACCGAGACCGTGCTGGTGCAGGACGACCCGCACACGGCCCGCACGCTGCAGGACCTCACCGCCGCCGGCGCAAGGCTGGCCATCGACGACTTCGGCGTCGGCTTCTCCTCCATCGGCTACCTGCAGCACCTGCCCGTCGACGTGCTGAAGATCGACCGCTCGTTCGTGCGGGACGTCGACACGCTGCCGCGCGCCCGGGCGCTGGTCGACGCGATCCTGGTCATGGCCTCGGCGCTCGACCTCGGCGTGATCGCGGAGGGCATCGAGCGCGAGTCGCAGGCCGACGCGCTGCGGGTCAGCGGGTGCGGCGAGGGCCAGGGCTACCTGTACGCGCGGCCGCAGCCGCTGGACGAGGCGCTGCGCACCCTGCGCCAGCACGCGTCGGGCTCGGGCGCGACCGGCGTCCTGCCCTCGCCCCGCCTCCCCGCCTGACCCCCAGGGCGGTTGCGGCGGGCGGGGGTCAGGCGCCGAAGCGGCGCTCGCGCAGGCCGTAGCTGCGCAGGGCGCGCAGGAAGTCGACCTTGCGGAAGTCGGGCCAGAAGGCCTCGCAGAAGTAGAACTCGCTGTGGGCGCTCTGCCACAGCAGGAACCCGCCGAGCCGCTGCTCGCCCGACGTGCGGATCACCAGGTCGGGGTCGGGCTGGCCGCGGGTGTAGAGGTGCTCGCTGATGTGCTCGACGTCCAGGATCTCGGCGAGCTCCTCGATCGACGTCCCGCGCGCGGCGTGCTCCTTCATCAGCGACCGGACGGCGTCCGCGATCTCGCGCCGCCCGCCGTAGCCGATGGCGGCGTTGACGGTGCGCCCGGTGATCGAGCGGGTGCGCTCCTCGAGCTCCTTGAGCCGGCGGCTGGTGGCGTCGGGCAGCAGGTCGAGCGCGCCCACCGGGTGCAGGTGCCAGCGGCCGGTGGCCGCGATCCGCTCGGTGAGGTCCTCGATGATCGGCATCAAGGCCTCGAGCTCGGCCGGCGGCCGGTTGAAGTTGTCGGTCGACAGCAGCCACAGCGTGACGACCTCGACACCGACCTCGTCGCACCACTCGAGCAGGCGCTCCATGTTGTCGGCGCCCGCGGCGTGCCCGACGGCCGACCCGGCACCGGCGGCGCGGGCCCAGCGGCGGTTGCCGTCGACGATCACGCCCACGTGGCGCGGGATGCTCTCGGGGGTCAGCGCGGCCGCCAGCCGGCGTTCGTAGACGCCGTAGGCCAGGTCGCGCAGTCCCACGGCACCCTCCGTCGTCCAGGACGCGGCGGCCTGCCTCGGCCGCGGCGAGCGTCACGCTACTCCGCCAGCGCTCCACGTCGGCCGTCCCACGTGCGCGCGAGCCGTTCTCGGCACATCATCTTCACAGCGCCCGGGACCACCGGACGTCGTCGGGATGGCGAGCGTCACAAGTTACGTGCTAGTAACCTACGCTTGCGTAGGTTAGGCTGGAGACCATGAGCCGCGCCTCAGCGAACGCGTCCGGCGACGCCGGCGAGACCGTCACCTCGTCCGTGCAGGAGGCCGTCGCGGCGGTCAAGCCGCACCTGCGCGGCTGGTTGCACGCGGGCACCTTCCCGCTGGCGGTCGCCGCGGGCATCGTGCTGATCGCCCTGGCCCCCACGACGGCCGGCCGGGTCGCCGCCGCCGTCTACACGCTCACGGCGGCCCTGCTGTTCGGCACCAGCGCGGTCTACCACCGCGGCACCTGGTCGCCGCGGGTGCAGGTGCTGCTCAAGCGCATGGACCACTCCAACATCTTCCTGATCATCGCGGGCACCTACACGCCCTTCGCCGCGCTGCTGCTCCCCGAGGGCCGCGCGCGCACGCTGCTGCTGATCGTGTGGGGCGGCGCGCTCGGCGGCGTGCTGTTCCGGGTGTTCTGGGTCGGGGCGCCGCGCTGGCTCTACACGCCGGTGTACATCGCGCTGGGCTGGGTCGCGGTCATCTACCTCCCCGACTTCCTGCACGCGGGCGGCGTCGCGCTGCTCACGCTCGTGTGCGTCGGCGGCGGGCTCTACACCGCCGGTGGCGTCATCTACGCGCTGAAGCGCCCGAACCCCAGCCCGACGTGGTTCGGCTTCCACGAGATCTTCCACGCCTGCACCGTCGCCGCGTTCACGGTGCACTACATCGCGGTGTCGTTCGCGGTCTACACGCACCGCGCGTAGGACTCGCCGGTCAGGGCCGCACCACCAGCACCGACGACGTCGCGTGCCGCACGACCTGGTCGGCCGTCGAGCCGAGCAGCAGGTCGACGAACCCTCCCTGGCCGCGCCGGCTCACGACGACCACCAGCGCGGTGCGCGACGCCGCGACCAGCGCCTGCGGCGCCTTGCAGTGCTGCACGTGCCCGGTGACCTCGAGCTGGTCACGGCCCTCGCGGGCCGCCGCGACCGCGCGGTCGACGCTCTCGCGGACGGCGGTCTCGACCTCGTCCAGGCTCGGCACCGTGCCGTGCGGCGCGCCGGCCTCGTTCGCGGCCGACGAGAACATCCAGGCCCGGACGACGTGCAGCCCGACACCACGCATCCGGGCCTCGTCGGCGGCGACCTGCACGGCGCGCAGGGAGGCGTCCGACCCGTCGAAGCCCACCACGACGTCGCCGTCGACCGACGGCTCGAACTCGATCTCCTTCTGCCCCACGGGTTCTCCTCGGGTCGGTCGGTCAGGACGAGCGCGGCGGGCCGGTGAACTCCTGCAGCTTCCGGACGTCGGCGGTCGGCAGGTCGCACACCATGCCGCGGCAGGGGTACGCGGCCGGAGCACCGTCGACCAGGCCGCGGCCCTCCAGCAGCGGAACGGCCGGTGCGTCGTCCGGGTTCCCCCTCGTGATCACCAGGCCGGGGGCGGTGCCCGCGAGCGCGGTGCGGTGCAGCGCGAGGGTGCGCTCGTCGTCGTCCCGGCCGACCACGGCGACCTCGCGCGGGCCGTCGAGCGCGGCCTCGGCGACGGCCAGCCCCCAGCCCGCGAACCGGGGCGAGCCGCCGGCCACCCGTCGCGCACCGTCGAGCGCCTCGTCGGCCGCCCGGCGCGCCCGCTCGTCACCGGTCAGCGCCGACCAGTGCAGCAGGGCGCCCGCCGCGGAAGACGGTCCGGACGGGTAGGCGTTGTCGGCCGGATCGGCCGGGCGGTCACCGGACGCGTTGCGCAACAACGGGTCCGGCGCGTCGAGCGGGGTGTCGCTGAACCCGTGCTCCGGTCGCCAGAACCGGTCGAGGACGGCTTCGACGAGGTCGCCGGCGACGTCCGACCACCGCCGCTCGCCCGTCACGGCGTGCAGCGCCAGCAAACCCTCCGCGACGTCGCCGTGGTCCTCCAGCACCGCCTCGGGACGTCCGGCAGCACCGTCGCGCGACACGCGCCGGAGCCGTCCGTCGACGAGGTGGGTGCGCAGCAGCAGGTCGCCGGCGGCGCGGGCGGCGTCGACCAGGTCGGGCCGGTCGAGCAGCGCGCCGGTCTCGGCCAGCGCGGCCACCGCCAGGCCGTTCCACGCCGCCACCACCTTGTCGTCGCGACCGGGCTGGGGCCGCGCGGCACGCACCTCGCGCAGCCGGTCGCGGCACCGGGTCCAGCGCTCGGCGTCCGCGGGGTCGGCGTCCGGGCCGTCGAGGTCCAGGACCAGCTGCAGGGTCGAGCGGCCGTGCTCGAACGTGCCGGCCTCGGTGACCCGCCCCACCTGCGCGAGCCAGGCGCCGTCGTCCGGGCCGAGGACGTCGACGAGCTCGCCGGGCGTCCAGACGTACGTCAAACCCTCGACGCCGTGCCCGTCGACGACCGTGTCGGCGTCGAGGGCGCTGGCCAGGCCGCCCTCGGGCGTGCCGAGGCGCTGCACGAGGAAGTCGCAGGTCTCGAGGGCGACGCGGGCGCCGGTCGGGTCGTCCGTCAGCCGCCACCAGTGCAGGTACACGCGGGCCAGCAACGCGTTGTCGTACAACATCTTCTCGAAGTGCGGCACGACCCACGCGGCGTCGACGGCGTAGCGCGCGAACCCGCCCTCGACCTGGTCGTACGTGCCGCTGCGCGCCATGTGCCGCAACGTGGTCGAGGCCATCCCGAGCGCGAGCGCACCGCTGCTGCCGGGATCGGTGCCGGTGCGCGCGGCGTGGCGGAGCAACCACTCGAGCAGCATCGACGGCGGGAACTTCGGGGCACCGCCGAAGCCACCGCGCTCGGCGTCGTGCTCGCGGGCGACGGACCGCACCGCCCGCTCGACGTCCTGCGCCGACGGTGGTTGCGGCGCAACGCCTCCGGCCCCGTCGGCCGGACGGCGGCGGGCCAGCGCCGCGGTGATCCGCTCGCCCGCACCGACCACCTCGTCGCGCCGGTCGCGCCACGCCTCGCTGACCGCGGCGACCAGCTGACGGAACGACGGCATCCCCTGCCGCGGCGTCGGCGGGTAGTAGGTGCCGGCGTGGAAGACGCGACCGTCCGGCGTGAGGAACGCGGTCATGGGCCAGCCGCCGTGGCCGGTCATGGCGACGGTGGCGTCCATGTAGACGGCGTCGACGTCCGGCCGCTCCTCGCGGTCGACCTTGATGCTGACGACGGCGGCGTTGACCTCGGCGGCCGTCGTCGGGTCCTCGAACGACTCGTGCGCCATGACGTGGCACCAGTGGCACGCGGCGTACCCGACGCTGAGCAGCACCGGCACGTCGCGCCGCCGGGCCTCGGCGAACGCCTCGTCCCCCCACTCGTACCAGTCGACCGGGTTGTCGGCGTGCTGCAGCAGGTACGGCGAGGTCGCGCGAGCCAGGCGGTTCGCCACGGGTCAGCCCTCACCCTCGGCGGCCGCGGCCTCGTTGTAGACCTCCAGCGCCAACCGCCCGGCGTCGTCGCGGCGGTACCGGGTGGACGCCGCGTTGGCGAGCGAGTCGCGGCGGTCGACGTCCAGCACCGCGGTCTCGGACAGCGGCTCGAGCACCATCCGGCTCGCCATGACCACGGCCTGGTGCGTGAACACCGCCACCCGTCGTCCGGCGAGCTCCTCGCGCCAGGTGAGGTGCGCCGACCGCACCCGCAGGGCGACGTCGCACCAGCTCTCACCGCCCGGCGGCTGGTAGTAGACCTTGCCCGTGCGAGAGCGCCGCACCGCCTCGTCGGGGTGCAGCCGCTCGATCCCCTGCTGCGTCAGCCCGTCGAAGGCGCCCAGGTCGCGCTCGCGCAGGCGCTCGTCGGTGCGGATCGCGAGGTCGAGCCCGCTGGCGCCGACGGCCAGCTGCGCGGTCTCGAGCGCCCGCCGGAACGGCGACGACAGGACGACGTCGGGCTGCTCTCCCGGAGGCAGCCGCACCCAGGCCAGGCCGACGGCGTGCGCCTGGTCACGGCCGTCGTCCGAGAGCGGGGTGTCGGCGTCGCGGGTGGCGAGCTCGAGGCGGTCGAGACCGGCGAGCGCGGCCCGGCGGGCCTCGACGTTGCCGACGCTCTCGCCGTGCCGCACCAGGGTCAGGACCGCGGGCCACCCTGCGTCACCGATCATCCCGGCACGCTAGCGGGCGGCCCGCGCTCCTGCTGCTCGTCGCGCCGGTCAGCTGCCGCCGACCGAGTCGTTGTACTGCTTCAGCACCGGCTCCAGACCCTTCGCGGCGTCGGTCAGGGCCTGCTGCGGCGGCGCCTGGCCGAGGATCGCCTTCTCGAGCCCGTCCTCGGACGCCTTGCGCGACTGCGGCATGGTGCCGAGCGCGCAGCCGGCGGTCGCGGTCGAGGGCTGCTCGGAGTGCAGCACGTCGACGGCGGTCGAGAACTGCGGGTACTTCGCCACCCACGCCTTGTCGGCCGGTAGGTCGAGCGCCTTGGTGCTCACCGGGAAGTACCCGGTGCTCGTGTGCCAGGTCGCCTGCTGCTCGGGGCTGGACGCGAACTTGGCGAACTCCCAGGCGGCACGCTTCTGGGCGTCGGTGTGGCCGGGACCGCTGATCCACAGGCTGGCGCCACCGATGACCGGACCGCCCGAGCTGCTGGCGTCGACCTTGGGGAACGGCGCGGTGGCGAGCTCGAACTTCCCCTGCGCCGCCTCGAGGTAGCCCTTGAGCGCACCGGTCGACTCGAGGTTCATCGCGACCTTGCCGCTCTTGAACGCGGCCTGGGCGTCGTCGGTCTTGCGGCCGGTGTTGGTGGCGTAGCCGGCCTTGACCAGGTCGGCCCACCAGGTGGCGACCTGGGTGCCGGTCGGGCCGTCGAACTGCACCTTGGTGGCCAGGCCCTTGCGGCCGTTGTCCTGGTCGCAGTAGGTGTCGCCGTTCTCGGCCATCAGCTGCTCGAGGAACCAGCCGTAGATGGCGGCGCCGAAGCCGTACTGCGAGACCTGGCTGCCGCTCTTGACCGTGAGCTTCTTGGCGTCGGCCGCGATCTCGTCCAGCGTCTGCGGCGGCTTGGTGGGGTCGAGCCCGGCCTTCTTGAAGGCGTCGACGTTGATGTACAGCAGGGGCAGCGACGAGTTCAGCGGCATCGAGCGCAGCGTGCCGTCGATCGTGTAGTAGTTCGCGATGTTCGGCTCGAGCCCGCCGAGGTCGTAGCCGTCCTTCTTCGCGAGGTCGCCGACCGCCACGGTCTGCTTCGAGTCGACCATGAACCGCGTGCCGATGTCGTAGACCTGCACGAGGTCCGGCGTCTTCTTCTGCTGCACCGACGCCTTGTACTTGGTGATGACGTCGTCATACTCGCCCTGGAAGACGGCGTTGACCTTGATCTTGCCCTCGTGCTCCTTGTTGAACGCCGCGACCATCGCGTTCAGGGCGTCGGCGTTGGTGGCCTTCATGGCGTGCCAGAAGGTGATCGTGGTGACGCCCTTGGCGTTGTCGAGGGCATCGGCACCCGGGGCCGCCGTGCCGCTGCCGTCGCCACCTCCTCCCGACCCGCTGCAGGCGCTGGCGGCGAGCACCAGCGCGGCGAGCCCTGCGACGAGCACGCGGGGGTGTCGGGACCTGCTCATGAGTCCTCCTGGGGTGTGCCGTCGCGTCCCGCGACGGAGGTCTGGCGACCGGTCACCGGGACGACCCGGCGACGAGGCCGCGCACGATGAAGCGCTGGCCGAAGATGACGAGCAGCAGGGTCGGCACCACCGACAGGACCACGCCGGCGAGGATCAGGCCGGGGTCGGCCGCCTCGGCGTTGGACAGCTGGGTGATGCCGATCTGCAGGGTCTGCATGGTCGGCGTGGAGGTGATCAGCAGCGGCCAGAAGTACTGGTTCCACGCCGTCAGGAAGACGTAGACGGCCACGGCCGCCAGCGCGGGCTTCTGCAGGGGCACCAGCACGCGCCACAGGAACCGCAGGTGACCGCAGCCGTCGACCCGGGCCGCGTCGCGCAGCTCGCGCGGGAACTGCAGGAAGGACTGCCGCAGCAGGAAGGTGCCGAAGGCGTTCACCAGGAACGGCAGCACCAGGCCGGGCAGCGTGTTGGCCAGTCCCCACCCGCTGATCAGCAGGTAGTTGGGCAGGATGATCGCCTCCCACGGCACCATGAGGGTGGCGAGGAACAGGCCGAACACCCCTGCGCGCCAACGGAACGGCAGGAACGCGAAGGCGTACGCGGCCAGCACGCTCGTCACCAGCTGGGCCAGCGTGATGAACCCCGCCTGGAGCACCGAGTTGAGGTACTGGCGACCCAGCGGGATGACGTCGAAGACGCCGCGCAGGTTGCCCAGGTGCAGGGAGTGCGGGAAGAGCGAGGGCGGGTACGAGGCCAGGTCGCCCGGACCCATCACCGATCCCACGACCGCGTAGTAGACGGGGAACAGCACGCCCACCGCCGCGACGACCAGCACGACCCAGCCCGCGACACGCCCGACCCGCGCGCTCACGAGTAGTGCACCTTGCGCTCGAGGACGCCGAACTGGACGGCGGTGCAGGCCAGCACGATCAGCAGCAGCACCAGGGCCTGCGCGCTCGCCAGGCCGAAGTTGCTCGACCCGAAGGCGAACGCGTCCTGGTAGATCGAGTAGACGAGGGTGGTGGTCGCGCCGTCCGGCCCGCCCTTGGTCAGGATGTGGATCTGGCCGAAGCTCTGCAGGGCCTGGATCGTCGAGACCACGACCAGGAAGAACAGCTGCGGGCCGAGCAGCGGCACCGTGATCCGCCGCGCCAGCCGCCACCCGGTGGCGCCGTCGAGCCGGGCCGCCTCGAAGACCTCCGGCGAGATCCCGCCGATGCCGGCCGAGAGCACCAGGACGCCGTACCCGAACTGCATCCAGACGGTGGTCACCGCGACGGAGACCAGCGCGATCGACGGATCGGTCAACCAGCCCACCCGGTCGACGCCCAGCTGTCCCAGCACGCCGTTCGCCACGCCGATCGCCGGGTTGTAGATCACCGCGAACACCACGGACGCGCTGGCGGCCGAGAACGCCATGGGGATGGCGAACGCCGACCGGAAGAACCGCGCCGAGCGCACGCGCGCTTCCAGCAGCAGGACGACGGCGAGCGCTCCCAGCACGCCCGGGACCACGGTCAGCAGCGTGAAGGCGAGCGTCGTCAGCAGCACGTGCCGGAAGTCGGGCGAGGCCAGCATCTGCGAGTAGTTGCGCAGCCCGACGAAGGCGCCGGCACCGCCGAAGATGTCGTTGCCGTGCACCGAGAGGTAGACCGAGCGCCCCAGCGGGTAGAAGACGAAGACGCCGAGCCCGACCAACGACGGCAGCAGGAACAGCCAGGCGATCACGGCCTCGCGCCGCGAGCGCGAGCGCACGGACGACGGGCCCGCCGCCGGTGCCTGCGCCGGGAGGGCAGCAGGCGTGGCGGTGCCGGCGCTCATCGTCGAACCCCCTGCACCGGACAACTGCTGTCGAAACAGCACATCTCGGCCATCACCGCCCGAGGCTAGACCACCTCGGCCGCGGCGCGACCTGAGACGTCAGGCGACGCCGGCGGGTGGGTCCGGCCACGTGGCCCAGCCGTACCCGAGCCAGGACGGCGCCCGGTGACGTGCAGGCACCTCGATCCCCCTGCGCTGCAACGCCTCGCGCACCAGGTCAGGGCGGTCGGTGCACACGCCGTCGGCGCCGGCGTCCACCAGCTCGTCGAGCCGGTCGAGGTCGTTGATGGTCCACGGGATCACCGGCAGGTCGCGCTCGTGGGCGACCGCCACCAGCTCGGCCGTGGCCAGCGACCGGCCGGGCGCGACCGCGACCGCGTCCAGCTCGTCGGCCAGCGCCACAAGGTCGTCCGGCCGGACGTCGGGCCCCACGGCGAGTTCAGGGGGCGCGTGGTCCTCGACCCGGCCCACGAGCAGCACCCGCCGCAGCCGCGGGTCGCGGCGCCGCACCTCGTGCAGGACGTCGAGGTCGAACGAGCGCACGGTGCAGCGGTCCAGCGCCCCCTGCGACCGGATCTCGCCCAGCACCCGGTCGACGACGTGCTCGGCGTCCCACCGGGGGTCGCTGTGCCGGGCGCTCTTGATCTCGACGTCGAGCCGGACGTCGTGCGCCTCGAACAGGTCCAGCAGGGCGATGGCCCCGCCCAGCGTGGCCATCCGCTGACCCGGCTCGGAGCGGAAGGCAGGCGCGGGATCGGCGTCGGGGCGGCCGAGGTCGCCGAGGTCGACCTGGCGCAGCTCGGTGAGCGGCAACGACCGCACCGGCACCGGCTCGGCCGCCGAGGGCACCGCCGCCCCGTGCGTCAGGACCACGGCGTCGTCCTCGGTGAGCGCGACGTCGCACTCGACCGAGCTGACGCCGACCTCCAGCGCGCAGGCGATGCCGGCCAGGGTGTTCTCGGGTCGCAGACCGCGCGCACCGCGGTGCCCCTGCACCTCGAACGGCCGCGAGCCGTCCCACCGCCGGGGTGCCGCGCTCACCCGGGGCACGCTAGCGGGACGCTGGTCGCCCGGCGACCGCGGCTACGCTGCGGCGCGTGAGCGACGACACCCAGGACACCTCGCGCAGCGAGCGCGCGCTCGAGGCCGACGTCCGGCGCGACTTCTCGCAGGCGCTCTCGTACGGCGACTACCTCGACCTCGACCGCGTGCTGTCGGCGCAGCACCCGCGCAGCGTGCCCCAGCGTCATGACGAGCTGCTCTTCATCATCCAGCACCAGACGTCCGAGCTGTGGCTCAAGCTGATGCTGCACGAGCTGCGCTCGGCGCGGGCGCTGCTGCGCGAGGACGACCTGCGGCCGGCCCTGAAACGGCTGGCGCGGGTGAAGAACATCCAGGCCACGCTCACCGAGCAGTGGTCGGTGCTGGCGACGCTGACGCCGAGCGAGTACGCGGAGTTCCGCAGCTTCCTGGCGACGTCGAGCGGGTTCCAGTCGTGGCAGTACCGGGCCGTGGAGTTCGTGCTGGGCAACAAGAACGCGGACATGGTCGAGGTCTTCGACCACCACCCCGAGGCCCAGGCGATGCTGCGCGAGCTGCTGCACGAGCCGTCGCTGTACGACGAGTTCTTGGCCTTCCTGCACCGGGCGGGCCACGAGGTGCCGGCGACGCTGCTGGACCGCGACTGGGCGCAGCCGTACCGGTTCACGCCCGAGCTGGTGCCGACGTTCACCCGCATCTACGAGCACTCGCACGAGCACTGGATGGCGTACGAGGCCTGCGAGGAGCTCATCGACGTCGAGGACAACTTCCAGCTCTGGCGGTTCCGGCACCTGCGCACCGTCGAGCGCATCATCGGCTCCAAGCGCGGCACCGGCGGCTCGAGCGGCGTGCCGTTCCTGCGCCGCGCGCTCGAGCTGACGTTCTTCCCCGAGCTCTACGCCGTGCGCGGCGAGATCCAGGACGTCGAGGGCTGACCTTCGTCGCGCCCGGACGGGTCAGACGTCGGCGAGGGGGACGTCGACGTCCTGGAACCGCGCCACGTCGAGGGCAGACCCGTTGCGCACCAACGCCTTCACCGCGTCGCCGTCGTCCCACTGGTTGACGTGCATCGCCGCGGTGACCTGGCCCGCGTCGTCCAGCCACGCCGCCACGAAGCCGGGGTCGCCGGACAGCTCGCCGCGGACGACGAGCCGCTCGGTGCGCGGGTCGGCGTGCCCGTGGTACTCCATGCCCAGGTCGTACTGGTCGGTGAAGAAGTACGGCAGCTCGTCGAAGGTGTCGTCGCCGCCGAGCATCGCCGCGGCGGCGACCGGCGGCTGGTTCAGCGCCGAGGCCCAGTGCTCGACCCGCACGCGCCGGCCGTCCAGCGCGGTGTGCGGCACGCTCGCGACGTCGCCGCACGCGTACACGTCCGGGTCGGACGTGCGCAGGTGCTCGTCGACCACCACGCCGTCGTCGACGTCCAGGCCGGCCTGCTCGGCGAGCCCGGTGCGGGGCACGACCCCGATGCCGACGAGCACGACGTCGGCAGGCACCTCGCCGTCGTCCAGGCGCACGACGAGCCCGTCGCCGCTCTCGACCACGTCCTGCACCGACACGCGGGTCCGGACGTCGACGCCGTGGTCGCGGTGCTCACGGGCGAAGACCTCGGCGACCTCCGGCCCCAAGACCCGTTGCAGCGGGACCGAATCCATCTCGACCACGGTGACCTGGGCGCCCGCCAGGCGGGCCGCGGCGGCGGCCTCCAGCCCGATCCAGCCGCCGCCCACCACGACCAGCCGGACGTCGGGCCGCAGCCACGATCCCAGCCGCTCGGAGTCGTCGAGGGTGCGCAGCGACAGCACGCGCTCGGCGTGCGCCGCGTCGAGATGGGGCGTGGCGAGCCGCCGGGGCTCGGAGCCCGTGGCCAGCAGCAGCTTCGCGTAGGGGACGACCCGCCCGGACGCCGTCACGACCTCGTGCGCGCCGACGTCCAGCCGCTCGACCGGGTCGCCGAGCACGAGCTCGACCTGGTGCTCGTCGTACCACTGCGGCTCGTGGACGAAGACCGAGCTGCGCTCGGCCTTGCCCAGCAGCAGGTCCTTCGACAGCGGCGGCCGCTCGTAGGGTTGGTGCCCCTCGGCCGACACGAGCACGAGCGGTCCGTCGTACCCCTTGTCGCGCAGGGCTTCTACCGCCTTGCCCCCGGCCAGTCCCCCACCGACCACCACGAACGGGTGCGTCTCGTCAGCCATGTGCTCCTCCAGGTGCAGCGGGTGTCGTGCCCATCGTCAGGGCCAGGAACTCCGACCGCGAGCGGGCGTCGTCGCGCAAGGTGCCGAGCAGCGCGGACGTCGTGGTGGTCGAGCCGACCGCTCGCACGCCGCGCAACGTCATGCAGCTGTGCTCGGCCTGGACGACGACCCCCACGCCGCGCGGGCCGAGGTGCTCGTCGAGCCAACGGGCCACCTGCTGGGTCAGCCGCTCCTGCACCTGCGGACGCCGCGACACCATCTCGACGACGCGGGCGAACTTCGACAGGCCCAGCACGCGCTCGCCCGGCAGGTAGCCGACGTGCGCGACGCCGACGAACGGCAGCAGGTGGTGCTCGCACAGCGACTGCACCGGGATCGAGCGCACCAGCACCAGCTCGTCGTAGCCCTCGTCGTTGTCGAACGTCGTCAGCTCGAACGGCCGAGCCGTGAGCATCTCGGCGTAGGCGTCGACCAGGCGGCGCGGGGTGTCGAGCACGGCGGGCGCGTCGACGGGCAGGCCGAGGGCGACCATCAGCTGGCGCGCGGCCCGTTCCGCGGCCGGACGGTCGACGGCCGGGGCGGGCGGCTCGACCCGGCGCACGAGCGCGGTGGCGGACATCGGGCTCCGATCTGTAAAAGAGACTATGCTGGACGTTAGGCGCCGCCCCGCCGTCCGTCAACGCCCTCCGGAGGACTCGTGCCCGACCAGCTCGCCCGCCAGGCCGCGGGTGTGGGCCTGCTCGCCGACCCGGTTCGGCGGGCCCTGTACGACCACGTCTGCGCCCAGCCCGAGCCGGTGGGCCGGGTGGCCGCCGCCGAGGCCGTGGGCGTGGCCGAGCACACCGCGAAGTTCCACCTCGACCGCCTGGTGGCCGAGGGCCTGCTGATCACCGAGTTCCGCCGCCTCAGCGGCCGCACCGGCCCCGGCGCCGGGCGCCCGGCCAAGCTCTACCGGCGCTCGGACCTCCAGGTCGACCTCACGCTCCCCCGCCGCCGCTACGAGCTGCTGGGCCGCCTGCTCGCCCGCGCCGTCGCGCGCGCCGGGGCCGAGCAGCGGCCGGTGGCGGACGTCGTCCGCGCCGTCGCGCGCGAGACCGGGGTGCGGCTCGGCAGCCAGGTCCGCCCGGTCGCGCCACCGTCCGACGAGCTCGACGCCGTGGCCGACGCAGTCGCAGAGCAGGGCTACGAGCCGACCCGCGAGCCCGACGTCGTGCGGCTGGCCAACTGCCCCTTCCACGCCGCCGTCGAAGAGGACCGCGACCTGGTGTGCGGGCTCAACCTCGCGCTGCTGGACGGCGTGGTCGAGGGGCTCGGCTGCCTGCGGGTCGCGGCCCGGCTCGACCCCGGCCCGGACCGCTGCTGCGTCGCCGTCGTCCGGCACGGCGGCTGACCCACGACGCCGCGGACGCGACGCCGCAGGCGCGCGCCTATGCTCGCCGGTGGCCCCACCCGAGGCCGCAGCCGACCCGAGGAGCGCGCGTGGACGACGCCGTCGACGCCGTGGTGGTCGGCGCCGGCCCGAACGGCCTGGCCGCGGCCGTCGTGCTCGTCGCCGCGGGTCTGCAGGTCGAGGTGGTCGAGGCCGCCCCCACGATCGGCGGCGGTGCCCGCACGGCCGAGCTCACCCTCCCCGGCTTCCGGCACGACGTCTGCTCCGCGGTGCACCCGATGGGGGTCGCGTCGCCGTTCTTCCGCGCGTTCGACCTGGCCAAGCACGGCGTCGAGATGCTGCAGCCCGAGGTGGCGTTCGCCCAGCCGCTCGACGGGGGCCGGGCCGGTCTGGCCTGGCGCGACCTGGACCGCACGGTCGAGGGCCTCGGCGTCGACGGCCCCGCCTGGCGCTCGCTCGTCGGCCCGCTGGCCCGCCGCTGGGAGGAGGTCGTCGGGCTGCTGCTGTCGGACTTCCGCCGCCCGCCGCTGCACGTCGGCACCCTGCTGCGGCTCGGCCCCAGGGTGCTCGAGCAGGGCGGCCCGGGCTGGAACCGGCGCTTCCGCGAGGACGTCGCCCCGGCCCTGCTCACCGGCGTCAGCGCCCACGCCATCGCTCCGCCGAGATCGCTCGCGCCCGCCGGCGCCGGCCTGCTGCTCGGCTCTCTCGCGCACGGCGTGGGCTGGCCGGTGCCGCGCGGCGGCAGCCAGGCGATCGTCGACGCCCTGGCCGCCGTGGTCGAGGCCGGCGGCGGACGGCTGCGCACCGGCCGCACGGTCACCTCGCTGGCCGAGCTGCCCCCCGCGCGCGCGGTGCTGCTCGACGTCAGCCCGCGCGGCCTGCTCGAGCTCGCCCGCGGGTCGCTGCCGTCGGGCTACGCGGCCTGGCTGCGCCGGTTCCGCTACGGCGGGGCCGTCTGCAAGGTGGACTTCGCGCTGAGCGCCCCGGTGCCGTGGGCGGCCGAGGGGTGCGAGCTGGCCGGCACCCTGCACCTCGGCGGCACCCGCGAGGAGATCGTGGCGACCGAGGCGGACGTCGCCGCCGGCCGGATGCCCGACCGGCCGTACGTCCTCGCCGCGCAACCCGGCGTCGTCGACCCGACGCGAGCGCCGGCCGGCCACCACACGCTGTGGACCTACGCGCACGTCCCGAACGGCTCGACGCACGACGTCGGCGAGCAGGTGACCGCGCAGGTCGAGCGGTTCGCGCCCGGCTTCCGCGACGTCGTCCTGCATCGATCCGTCATGACGGCGGCGCAGGAGGCGGAGCACAACGCCAACTACGTCGGCGGCGACATCGCGTCGGGCGCGACGACGCCGTGGCAGATGGTCATGCGCCCGGTGCCGCGCTGGGACCCGTACCGCACGCCGATCGAGGGCACCTACCTGTGCTCGGCCTCGACGCCGCCCGGCCCCGCCGTCCACGGCATGGCCGGGCTGCACGCCGCCCGCCGCGCGCTGCGCCAGGTGTTCGGCGACCAGCGCGACCCGCTCGACCTCGTGCGCGCCCTGCCCGCCCCCGCCTGACCGCCGCGCCGTCCACCGCTCAGGTGGTGGACGCCGACCCGGTGCCGCCGCTCAGGTCGTACACCGTGGTGCCGCCGACGGTAGTGGCGGTGAAGTTCGCGGCCACCCAGGCGGCGATCTCGGACGACGCCGAGCTGCCGCCCGACGAGCCGCCACCGGGTCCGCCGAAGCCGCCACCGCCGCCGCTGCCGACGAAGTAGTGGACCCGGCCCTCGGCCACGTATGCCTGGAACTGCGCGAGCGTCGGCGACGGGTCGCTCCCGTTGAAGCCGCCGACCGCCATCACCGGCACCTCGCTGCCGAGCTGCAGCCCGGCCGCCGTCTGCGACCCCACGGCGGCGGCGGCCCAGGTGTAGGACGACGCGTCCTGCTGCAGCGCCGACACCAGGTCGGCGCTCGGCGTGCTCGAGCTCAGCAGCCCACCCATCCCGCCGCGCGCCCCGCCCGGCATCGCGGGCGCCCCGTTCTGGGTGCCGTTCTGGGTGCCGTTCTGGGACTGCCCGGGCGGGCCGCCGAAGCCACCTCGCCCGGCCCCCGGTCCACCGCCACCCGGACCGCCGCCCATCCCGCCCGTGCCGCCCGAGACCTGCGGCCCGGCGGTGATGATCGAGCCGGTGTGGGGGGTCGTCACGGTGTTGAGCGTCCAGCCGACCGGACCGAGCAGCGCCGCGAGCAGCGACGCGACGACGATGCCGGTGCGCGCCGCGCGCGGCACCCAGGCGACGGCGAGCATCCCCGCGCCACCGGCCAGCCCGAGCACCAGCACCACCCAGCGCAGCCACGGGTGCCAGCCCTCGGCGTGGCCGAGCAGCACCCACGACCAGACCGCGGTCAGCGCGACCAGCGCGCCCAGCACCACGGCCCACAGGCCGTCGCGGCGGCGCTGCCACAGCTCGACCGCGCCGAGCCCGACGAGCGCACCGATCGCCGGCGCCAGCGCCACCGTGTAGTACACGTGGAAGATCCCCTGCATCAGGCTGAAGGTCAGCGCGGTGACGACCAACCAGCCGCCCCACAGGGCGAACGACGCGCGGCGGACGTCGGTGCGCGGCGTCCGGGCGCGGGCCACGAGTCCGACCACCAGCAGCGCCAGCGCAGTCGGCAGCAGCCATCCCGCCTGCCCGCCGTTCTCGCCGGTGAGCAGCCGGGTGAGACCCGTGGTGCCCCAGCCGCCGTTGCCGCCGACGCTGCCGGTCTCGTCGCCGCTCAACCGCCCCAGGCCGTTGTAGCCCAGCGCCAGCTCGAGCACGCTGTTGCTCTGCGAACCGCCGATGTACGGCCGCGTGGACGCCGGCACCAGGGTCACGACGGCGACCCACCAGCCACCCGCGACGACGAGCGCGACGGCCGCCGCCCCCAGCTGCACCAACCGGCGCCGCACGGGCGTCGGCGCGCACACCAGGTAGACCAGCGCGAGGGCTGGCACCACGAGCAGCGCCTGCAGCATCTTGGTCATGAAGCCGCAGCCCACGAGCGCCGCGGCCAGGACGATCCAGCGGGTGCTTGCCCGCTCGAGCGCCCGCACCGTCGCGTACGCGGCCGCCGTGAGCAGCAGCACCAGCAGCGCGTCCGGGTTGTTGAAGCGGAACATCAGCGCCGCCACCGGCGTCGTCGCCGCGACCGCCGCCGCGAGCAGGCCCGCGGCCGGCGTCGAGACGCGGCGCACGGTCGAGTGCACCAACCCCGCCGTGGCGACGCCCATCAGCGCCTGCGGCACCAGGATGCTCCACGAGCTGAGGCCGAACGCCTTGACCGACAACGCCATGACCCACAACGCCATCGGGGTCTTGTCGACCGTGATCGAGCTCGCCGCGTCGGACGCGCCGAAGAACATCGCCTTCCAGGACTGCGAGCCGGCCTGCGCCGCCGCCGAGTAGAAGGCGTTGCCCCAGCCCGAGTCACCGAGCTGCCAGAGGTAGAGCACGCCCGTGACGGCGAGCAGCGCGATCAGCGAGGGGCGCACCCAGGCGGGGTCGTCGGGGCGGCCGCGCACGGCGCGCGCCAGCCGGCCGGACGACGTCCCGCCGCGGGACGGGGGCGGCGGGCCGGACGACGGGGTCGCCGGCTCCTGGTCGAGGGTCGTGGCGCTGAGGGACATGGTGGCCTCCGGGACGGTGGATCGGTCGACGACCACCGTGGCGGCCCCAGGTGGGCGGATCCGGAGCGGTTCCTGGACGTCGGCTGGGACCTGCGGCGCGGTCGGCGCCTTCCCAGCCGACGTCCAGCCGCAGCAGGTCGCGGCCCCAGGTGAGCGCCCCACGGTGGTGCCTGTCGTCGTCCACCCCCGACCTGGAGGTCACCATGCTCGCCACCCGTCGTCCCCAGCAGAGCCGGCTCGAGAGCTGGGGCGTCCTCGGCGACGTCGTCGTCGACGACCCGGCCGCCCTCGCCCCCGCGACGCAGATCGCGCGACGCCACCTCGACGCCCTCGCCCGCGCCGCCCACCGCGCACTGCCGCAGGCCGAGGTGCACCGGTTGCCCTGCGCCGCAGGCGAACCCGTCGCGGTCAGCCCGCTGCTCGCACGGGTGATCGGCGCGGCCCTGAAGTCGGCCGCGCGCACCGACGGCCTCGTCGACCCGACCGTCGCGACGCCGCGCCGTGCCGCGGGCCGCCCCGGCCAGCAGGCCAAGGGCTGGCTGCCGGTGTGCGGGTCGTCCGGCGACGCGCGCCCCGTCATCGGCTGGCAGCGCGTGCGCCTCGACGGCTCGCGCGTCAGCGTCCCCGGCGGCACCACGCTCGACCTGCGCGCGTCGGCGCTCGCGGTCGGCCTGGACGACGTCGCGCTCGTCGCGGCCCAGCTGACCGGCGCGGACGTCGTCGTGCGCCTCGGCGGCCGCACCGCCCGGCTCGGCCACGGCCAGGTCGCCACGGACCCGCGGCACGTCGTCGACCCGCGCACCGGAAGGCCGGCGCCGTCGACGTGGTCGCTCGTCGAGGTCAGCGCCCCGACCTGCCGCCGGGCCGGCGAGCTGGCGGTCGACGCCGCGGTGCTGGGCGCGCACGCCGCCGACTGGCTCGAGCAGCGCGGGGCCGATGCCCGGCTCACCGCGGCCGACGGGTCCGTCGTCCGGGTGGGGCGCTTCGAGCCGGTGCCCGCCCGCGCGCCGCAGGCGGCGTGAGATGACCGCCGTGGTCGAGCCCCGCCCGCCGGTCGACCCGGCGGCCGGCGGGCGCGGACGCACCGCGCTCGTCGAGGTGGTGGTCCCGGTCTTCGACGAGGAGCACGTGCTCGAGGCGTCTGTCCGTCGGCTGCACGAGCACCTCTCGCACGAGCTGCCGTACCGGTTCCGGATCACGATCGCCGACAACGCGAGCACCGACCGCACGCTGGAGGTCGCGCGATCCCTGGCCGCCGAGCTGCCCGGCGTGGAGGTGGTGCACCTCGACGAGAAGGGCCGCGGCCGAGCCCTCGCCGCGGTGTGGTCGGCGTCCGACGCGGACGTCCTGGCCTACACCGACGTCGACCTGTCGACCGACCTCGCGGCGCTGCTGCCCCTGGTGGCACCGCTCGTGTCCGGTCACTCCGACCTGGCGATCGGCAGCCGACTCAGCCGTTCGTCCCGGGTGCTGCGCGGCCCGCGGCGCGAGCTGATCTCGCGCTCGTACAACCTGATCCTCCGAGGCACCTTGCAGGCGACGTTCAGCGACGCGCAGTGCGGCTTCAAGGCGATCCGTCGCGACGTCGCCGCCCAGCTGCTGCCGCTCGTCGAGGACACCGGCTGGTTCTTCGACACCGAGCTGCTGGTGCTGGCCGAGCGGTCGGGCCTGCGCATCCACGAGGTGCCGGTCGACTGGGTCGACGACCCGGACAGCCGGGTCGACGTCGTCCGGACGGCGGTCGAGGACCTGCGCGGCGTGGCCCGGCTGGCCCGGTCGCTGGCCACCGGTCGCCTGCCGCTGGCGTACGTGCGCCAGCAGCTGGGGCGCGGGCCGCTCGAGCCCGAGGGGCGGACAGGCCTGGCGACGCACGCCGTGCGGTTCGCGGCGGTCGGGCTGCTCAGCACGCTCGCCTACGCGCTGCTCTACCTGGCGCTCCGTCCCGTCGCCGGCGCACAGGGGGCGAACCTGCTGGCGCTGCTCGTGACCGCCGTCGGCAACACCGCGGCCAACCGGCGCTTCACCTTCGGGGTGAGCGGGCGCGACGGGGCGGTGCGGCACCAGGCGCAGGGCCTGCTGGTGTTCGCGCTGGGCCTGGCCGTCACCAGCGGCTCGCTGGCGGGCCTGCACGTGCTGGTGCCGGACCCCGGGCGGGTCGTCGAGCTGGGCGTGCTGGTGGCGGCCAACGCGGTCGCGACGGTCCTGCGCTTCGCGCTGATGCGGGCCTGGGTGTTCGGTCAGCCGCGGGCGGTGCCGTCGGTGCCGTCGTCGTCCGGCGCCTGAGGCGGCGCGGGGGACTGCTCGGCGGCCAGCCGCTGCTCCTCGCGGAACTTCATCCGGCGCAGCCGGCCGGTCATGTTGCGCAGCAGCAGCCAGGTGGCGATGGCCAGCAGGAACACCACGAGGAAGCCGAGCACGCCCGGCGTGACCGAGCTGGGGTCGGGCTCGACCGGTGCGGGAGACGGGGCCGTGGTGGTCGTGGTGGTGGTGGTGGTCGTGGTGAGCATCAGACCTCGATCCCGGCGAACAGGTCGTCCTCGGGCACGTGCACCTCGACGTGCGAGTGGGCGAGCTCGAAGTCCTCGGTCGGCCAGAGCCGGCGCTGCATGTCGAGCGGCACGGCGAACCACGTGCCGTCCGGGTCGACCTGGGTGGCGTGCGCGAGCAGGGCGGCGTCGCGCTGCTCGAAGAAGTCGCTGCACGGCACCCGGGTGGTGATCGGGCGCTCGGCCCGCTCGTCCCAGCTCTTGATCCACTCGGTGTAGGGCGACTCGTGGCCCTCGGCCTGCAGCGCCTCGTGGAAGGTCAGCACGCGCTGCCGGCTCAGGGTCTGGTTGTAGTAGAGCTTGCTGGGCTGCCAGGGCTCGCCGGCGTGCGGGTAGCGCTCGGGGTCGCCGGCCGCGTGGTAGGCCTCGACCGACACCTCGTGGCAGCGGATGTGGTCGGGGTGCGGGTAGCCGCCGTTCTCGTCGTACGTCGTCATCACGTGCGGGCGGAAGCTGCGCACCAGGCGGACCAGCGGCTCGCTGGCCGTCTCGAGCGGCTCGAGCGCGAAGCACCCCTCGGGCAGCGGCGGCAGCGGGTCGCCCTCGGGCAGGCCGGAGTCCACGAAGCCCAGCCAGGTGTGCTGCACCCCCAGCGCCGCGACGGCCGCGGCCATCTCGCGCCGGCGGTACTCCGCCATGTCGCGCGTCACCTCGGGGTCGTCCTGCAGCCGCGGGTTCAGCACGTCGCCGCGCTCGCCGCCGGTGCACGTCACGACCAGCACCTCGACGCCCTTGCTGACGTAGTAGGCGCTGGTCGCCGCGCCCTTGCTGGACTCGTCGTCCGGGTGGGCGTGCACGGCCATCAGCCGCAACGGCTCGCTCACGTGGGCTCCTGGTCTGGTCGTCGTCCTGGTGCGCGATGATCCTCTCAGGGTCGGGCCGCAGCCGGTGCGCCGACCACCCCGCCAGCCCGAGGACCTCCGTGACCCAGCCCCCGACCGCGCCGCCGCCCGGTCGCTACGGCCAGCCGCCGTCAGCGTCGCGCCGGCGCGCGCTGCTGCTGGTCGGGGGTGTCGCGGTCGCGGTCGCCCTCGCCTGGGTCGTGTGGGCCGGGCTGGGCCAGGCGCAGGCCGACGTGCGCTGGTCGGACGTCGGGTTCGAGATCCAGGGCGACACCGGCGTGGCGGTCACCTACGACGTCGGCAAGGACCCCGGGCGCACCGCGGTCTGCAGCCTGCGCGCGCTCGACCGCAACAAGACCGCGGTGGGCATCGCCGAGGTGCGCGTCGGCCCGGCGTCCCAGCGCGTGACCCGCCGCACCGACGTCGTCCGGACGTCGGCGCAGGCCGTCACGGGCGTCGTCCGCGAGTGCCACCTGGCTCCCTGAGCGGGGGCGTGCGGACGCCGCTCTTGGTATCCTGTTCGCTTCCCCTCGTGACATCAGGCCCCGAGACCGGGGCCTGATGTCGTTCCGCGTGCAGGCGCTCCTGCGGCGCGGCGACGACCACGAGACGACGTTCCACTGCAAGGAGACACCCGTGACCGACACCACCGCCGACGTCACCTGGCTGACCCAGGAGGCGTACGACCGGCTCAAGTCCGAGCTGGACCACCTCGCCGGTGAGGGTCGCACCGAGATCGCCAAGAAGATCGAGGCGGCCCGCGAGGAGGGCGACCTGCGCGAGAACGGCGGCTACCACGCCGCCAAGGAGGAGCAGGGCAAGCAGGAGGCCCGCATCCGCCAGCTCACGCAGCTGCTCGAGAACGCCCACGTCGGGGCCGCGCCCGCTGACGACGGCGTCGTCGAGCCGGGCATGGTCGTCACCGTGGAGCTCGCCGGCGACGAGATGGTCTTCCTGCTCGGCAGCCGCGAGGTCTCCGACGACTCGCTCGACGTCTACAGCGAGAAGTCGCCGCTGGGTGCCGCGATCAACGGCAAGAAGGTCGGCGACAGCGCGTCCTACACCGCGCCCAACGGCAACGAGGTGCCGGTCAAGGTCCTCGCCGCCAAGCCGTACACCGGCTGAGCCCCCCGACGTCCCGGACGCCTCCCCGCACCACCGCGGGGAGGCGTCCTGCGTCGCAGGGTCCTGCGCCTGAGGGTGCTGCGCCGTAGGGTCGGCGCATGGCGACGGCGAAGACGCCCCCGGTGGAGCTCGAGGTCGAGGGCCGCACGGTGCGGCTGAGCAGCCCCGACCGCGTGTACTTCCCGGCCACCGGCGCGACCAAGCTCGACCTCGCGCAGTACTACCTGTCGGTCGGCGACGGCATCGTGCGCGCGCTGCGCGAGCGGCCCTGCATGACCCACCGGTTCCCCGACGGGCTGGCCGGCGAGAAGGTGCACCAGAAGCGGCTGCCGCACGGCGCCCCGCCCTGGGTCGAGACCGTGCGCGTGCGCTTCCCCCGCTACAACCGCACCGCCGACGAGCTGTGCGTCACCGAGCTGGGTAGCGTGATCTGGTCGGTGCAGATGTCGGCCGTCGAGTTCCACCCGTGGAACAGCCGGCGCGCCGACACCGAGAAGCCCGACGAGTGGCGCATCGACCTCGACCCGATGCCGGACTGCGACTTCGCCACCGTGCGCCGGGTGGCGCACGTCGCGCACGAGGTGCTGGACGAGCTGGGCGCAGTCGGCTGGCCCAAGACCTCCGGCGGCCACGGGCTGCACGTCTACGTGCGGATCGAGCCCCGGTGGGGGTTCGCCGACGTGCGCCGGGCGGCGCTGGCCTTCGCGCGCGAGGTCGAGCGCCGCGCCCCGGACGACGTCACCACCACCTGGTGGCGCAAGGACCGCGACCCGGCCAAGCTCTTCGTCGACTACAACCAGAACGCGCGCGACCACACCATCGCGAGCGCCTACTCGGTGCGCGGGGTGCCCGAGGCGACCGTGTCGACGCCGATCCGGTGGGACGAGGTGGACGACGTCGAGCCGCGCGACTGCACCATCGCGACGGTGCCCACGCGCTTCGCCGAGCTCGGCGACCTGCACGCGGGCATCGACGACGCGGTGTTCTCGATCGAGCCGCTGCTGGAGTGGGCCGACCGGGACGAGCGCGAGGGCGCCGAGGACCCGGGCGTGCCGGACGAGTCCGGCACGCCCTAGGTCTCAGCGGCTGGCGGCGCGGCTGTACTGCCGGGTCGCCAGGGGGACGAACACGATCAGGATGCCCGCGATCCACAGCAGCGAGTAGAGCGTCGCGTGCTGCAGCGACCAGTAGTCGGGCGTCTGCACGCTGGCGGGGATGTTGCCGAACCAGTCGCGGCAGGCCTGGGTGACGGCCGACAGCGGGTTCCACGCCGCGAAGGTCTTGAGCACCCCCGGCAGCGTCTCGAGCGGCACGAAGGTGTTGGCGATGAACGTGACCGGGAAGATGACGACGAACGAGGCGTTGTTGACCACCTCGGGGCTCGGGGCCAGCAGCCCGACGTACGCCATGATCCAGCTGAACGCGTAGGCCCACAGCAGCAGCAGCGCGAACCCGATGACGGCGTCCAGGAACGAGTTGCGGATCCGCCAGCCGACCACCAGGCCGGTCAGCGACATCACGACCACCACGAGCAGGTTGTTGGCGACGTCGCTCACGGTGCGGCCGATGAGCACGGCCGACCGCGACATCGGCAGCGACCGGAAGCGGTCGATGATGCCCTTCTTCATGTCGTCGGCCAGGCCGGCGCCGGTCAGGGTGGCGCCGAAGGTGACGGTCTGGGTGAAGATCCCCGCGATGAGGAACTCCTTGTAGTTGCTGCCCTTCACGTCGATCGCGCCGCCGAAGACGTACGCGAACAGCAGCACGAACATGATCGGCTGCAGCGTCGTGAAGACCAGCAGGTCGGGCACCCGCTTGATCTTGATCAGGTTGCGCTTGGCGACGACCATGCCGTCGCTGAGGGCGGACAGCGCCCCCGAGGTCGGCGCGGTCGGCTCGTGGGTCGTCGGGCTCGCGGTCGTCGTCGTCATCGGGCTGCCACCGTCTCGTCGGAGGTCGTCGGGTCGTCGTCGGCCTCGGCCGCGTGGCCGGTGAGGCTCAGGAACACGTCGTCCAGGGTCGGACGACGCAGGGCCACGTCGCTGACCGCCACCTGGTCGCCGTCCAGCAGGCGCAGGGCCTCGACCAGGCTGGCGGTGCCGGTGGAGACCGGGACGCTGACCCGGCGGGTGTGCTCGTCGGTGCTGGGGTCGCCGGAGGCGATCGAGCTGAGCAGCTCGCGCGCCCGGCCGAGCTGCGCGGCGTCGGCCACCACGATCTCGAGCCGCTCGCCGCCGACCTGGCTCTTGAGCTGGTCGGCGGTGCCCTCGGCGATGATCGTGCCGCGGTCGACCACGACGATGTTGTGCGCCAGGTGCTCGGCCTCCTCCATGTACTGCGTGGTCAGCAGCAGCGACGTGCCGCCGGACACGAGGTCCTTGATCACGTCCCACATGTCGCTGCGGCCGCGCGGGTCGAGCCCGGTGGTCGGCTCGTCGAGGAACAGCACGGCTGGGTCGGCCACGAGCGCGCCGGCCAGGTCGAGCCGGCGCCGCATGCCGCCGGAGTAGGTCTTGGCCGCGCGGTCGGCGGCGTCGTCGAGCCGGAACAGCTCGAGCAGCTCGCGGGCGCGAGCGGCCGAGCGCTTGCGCCCCAGGTGGTACAGCCGCCCGATCATGTCGAGGTTCTCGTACCCCGAGAGGTACTCGTCGACCGCGGCGTACTGGCCCGACAGCCCGATCCGCCGCCGCACCTCGCGCGGGTCGGCGAGGACGTCGACGCCCGCCACCTCGGCGCGGCCGGCGTCCGGCTGGAGCAACGTCGTGAGCACCCGCACCGTGGTGGTCTTGCCCGCCCCGTTGGGGCCGAGCACCCCCAGCACGCTGCCGGTGGGCACCGCGAGGCTGAGCCCGTCGAGGGCGGTCACCTCGCCGTACCGCTTGACCAGTCCTTCTGCGACCACTGCGTCCGTCATGGCGCGACCCTCCCAGGGACTACCGACAGCGAGCGGGGCCGAGCGCCCCCGGCGCGGGGTCCGCCCCCCGTCGCCGCGATCAAGATATATCGCGAGTGGTGATCATCGTCAAAGGCTTTCGGCGTCATGCCGGGGTAGACCGGGAGCCGGCCGCGAACTCATCGCCGATCGGGGCAGGGCGACCCAGCGGGTGCTGCGCGGTGGCCGGGCTCCTACGCTCCGGGGATGAGTCGAATCGCCGCGGTGCAGCCGGTGCTGGCCGACCACCGCTACCGGCAGGACGACATCACCGAGGTGTTCGCCCAGGCCTGCCTGGGCGACCGGCAGGGCCACGAGGTGGTGCGCCGGCTGCACGCGAGCGCCCAGGTGCGCAGCCGCAACCTCGCGCTGCCGCTCGAGCGCTACCGCGACCTGGGCGGGTTCGGGGCGGCCAACGACGTCTTCGTCGAGGTCGGCAGCCGGCTGGCGGTGCGAGCGGTCACCGGAGCGCTCGAGGCGGCCGGCCTGCGCCCCGAGGACGTCGACCTGGTCGTCTCGACGACCGTGACCGGCTTGGCGGCGCCGTCGCTCGAGGCCCGGGTCGCCGCCGAGATCGGGCTGCGCGAGGACGTGCGCCGGGTGCCGGTGTTCGGCCTCGGCTGCGTCGCCGGCGCCGTGGGGATCGCCCGCGTGCACGACTACCTGCTCGGCCACCCCGACCACGTGGCGGTGCTGCTGTCGGTCGAGCTCTGCTCGCTGACGCTGCAGCGCGACGACGTCTCGACCGCCAACCTGGTGGCCAGCGGCCTGTTCGGCGACGGCGCGGCCGCCGTGGTGCTGGTCGGGGCCGACCGCGAGCCGCCGTCCAGCACGACCTGGTCCGGCCCCGAGGTCGTCGACTCCCGCAGCCACCTCTACCCCGGCACCGAGCGCACCATGGGCTGGGACGTCGGCGGCGGAGGCCTCAAGGTCGTGCTCAGCGCCGACGTCCCGCAGCTGGTGCGCCAGCACCTGGGCGACGACGTGCGCACGCTGCTGGCCGCGCACGACCTCGCCGTCGAGGACGTCGCGGGCTGGGTCTCGCACCCCGGTGGCCCCAAGGTGATCGAGGCGATCCAGGAGGTGCTCGGCCTCGGCCCGGAGGCGCTGGAGCTCACCTGGGCCTCGCTGGCCGAGGTGGGCAACCTGTCGTCGTCCTCGGTGCTGCACGTCCTGCACGACACGATGACCAAGCGCAGCTTCGAGCCCGGCTCGCCCGGCGTCCTGATGGCCATGGGCCCGGGGTTCTGCTCCGAGACCGTGCTGCTGCGGTGGTGACCCCGTGACGACGTCGCAGGCGCTGTTCCTGGTGCTCGTGCTGCTCGTGGGCGTCGAGCGGCTCGCCGAGCTGCGGGTGGCGCGGCGCAACGCGGCCTGGAGCGCGCAGCACGGCGGGGTCGAGCGCGGCGCGGGGCACTACCCGGTGATGGTGGTGCTGCACACCGGTCTGCTCGTCGGGGCGCTGGTCGAGGTGCTGGTCGCCGACCGCCCGTTCCACGCCGCGCTGGGCTGGCCGGCGCTGGCGCTCGTCGTCGGGTCGCAGGCCCTGCGGTGGTGGTGCATCCGCACCCTGGGGCCGCGCTGGAACACCCGGATCATCGTCGTCCCGGGCCTCGCGCCCGTGCGCACCGGGCCGTACGCCCGGCTGCCGCACCCGAACTACGTCGCGGTCGTGGTCGAGGGGTTCGCGCTCCCGCTCGTGCACACGGCCTGGGTCACCGCGCTGGTCTTCACCGTGTGCAACGCGGTGCTGCTGACGGTGCGGGTGCGCGCCGAGGACGCCGCCCTGGCCGAGGCGTCGGCCGCCCCGGGCAGCGCGTGATCGACGTCCTGGTCGCCGGCGGCGGACCGGTCGGCCTGGCCACGGCCGTGCTGGCCGCCCGCGCCGGGCTGGACGTCGAGGTGGTCGAACCGCGGTCCGCGCCGGTCGACAAGGCCTGCGGCGAGGGGCTCATGCCCGGTGCGGCGACCGTCGTCCGCGACCTGGTCGGGGCGGTCGACGGCCACGACATCACCGGGATCCGCTACCTCGACGGCACCGGCCGGACGGCGGACGCGCCGTTCCGCGGGACGCCCGGCCGGGGGGTGCGGCGCACGGTGCTGCACGAGGCGCTGCACGAGGCGGCGCTCGCGGCCGGGGTGCGGCTCGTCACGGGTCGCGTCGAGCAGGTGACGCAGGGGACGTCGTCCGTGCGCGCGGGCGACCGCATCGCGCGCTACCTGGTCGCGGCCGACGGGCTGCACTCGCCGCTGCGGCGCGAGCTCGGCCTGGAGCAGCCGGACCGCTCGGCGCCGCGCTGGGGGCTGCGGCAGCACGTCGCCGTCCAGCCGTGGACCGACCGCGTCGAGGTGCACTGGGCCGCGGACGCCGAGGCCTACGTGACCCCGGTGGGCGACGACCTCGTGGGGGTGGCCGTCCTGACCGGGCACCGCGCGTCGTTCGACGAGCAGCTGGCCCAGTTCCCGGCACTGCGGCACCGGCTGGCCGGTGCCCCTCCTGCGAGCGACGTGCGCGGCGCCGGCCCGCTGCGGCAGCGGGTCCGCGCCCGGGTCGCCGGCCGCGTCCTGCTGGTGGGCGACGCCGCCGGGTACGTCGACGCGCTCACCGGCGAAGGACTGGCCGTGGGGCTGCAGGCGGCGCAGCGGCTCGTCGCCTGCCTGCTGCGCGACGAGCCCGCCGGGTACGAGCGGGAGTGGCGCCGGGTCACCCGGCGCTCGCGCTGGATCACCGCGGGCCTGCTGGCGGCCCGACGGCAGTCCTGGCTCGCGCCGCACGTCGTGCCGGCGGCGGCCTCGCTGCCGCGGGTGTTCACCGCCGCGGTCGGGCAGCTCGCCCGCTGACCCGCTAGCCGAAGATCAGCGGGTAACCGGCCTCGCGCAGGCGCGCCAGCACGGCGTCGCAGTGGTCGGCGCCCTTGGTCTCGAGCTGCAGGGCGATCTCGACCTCGTCGACGTGCAGCTGAGCACCGGTGCGGACGTGCTCGATCTCGAGCACGTTGGCGTCGGCCTCGGCCAGGACGGCGAGCAGCGCGGCGAGCGAGCCCGGGCTGTCGGGCACGCGCAACCGGAACTGCAGGTACCGGCCGGCCGCGGCCATGCCGTGCCGCAGCACGCGCAGCAGCAGCAGCGGGTCGATGTTGCCGCCCGACAGCACCACGGCCACCGGCGGCTCGAACACGCCCGGGTCGGCGAGCATCGCCGCGACACCGGCGGCCCCGGCCGGCTCGACCACGAGCTTGGCCCGCTCGACGAGGAACAGCAGCGCCTTCGACAGCGCCTCCTCGCTCACGGTGGTGATGTCGTCGACCAGCGCGTCGACGAGGGCGAACGGCACCTCGCCGGGGCAGCCCACCGCGATGCCGTCGGCCATGGTCGTCATGCGGGCGAGCGGCACCGGCTGACCGGCGGCCAACGAGCCCGGGTAGGCCGCCGCCTCCTCGGCCTGGACGCCGACGACCCGGACGTCGGGCCGATGGGCCTTGACCGCCGTGGCGATGCCGGCGAGCAGCCCGCCGCCGCCGGTGCACACCACGACGGTGCGCACCTCGGGGCACTCCTCGAGGATCTCCAGGCCGACGGTGCCCTGGCCGCTGACGATGTCGACGTGGTCGAACGGGTGGATCAGCACCGCACCGGTCTCCTGGGCGAAGCGCTTGGCCTCGACCAGCGCGTCGTCGACCGTCAGGCCGGTGAGCTCGACGTGCGCGCCGTACCCGCGGGTGGCGAGCAGCTTGGGGATCGGCGCGCCGGTGGGCATGAAGACGGTCGAGCGCAGGCCGAGCAGCTGGGCCGCGAGCGCCACGCCCTGGGCGTGGTTGCCCGCGCTGGCCGCGACGACGCCGCGGGCCTTCTCGTCGTCCGAGAGCCGGGCCATGCGCGTGTAGGCGCCGCGGATCTTGAAGCTGCCGGCGCGCTGCAGGTTCTCGCACTTGAGGAACACCGGGCCGCCGACGCGGTCGGACAGCGCGCGGCTGAACTCCATCGGGGTGGGGCGCACCACGCCCTCGAGCACCTCGCGGGCGGCCCGCACGTCGTCCAGGGTCACGGGCAGCGTCGTCGGTGCCATGCGCGCGAGTGTGCCAGAGCGCGAGAACGGGTCCGCGCGGGCCCGTGGCGGGGTGGACGGCGGTGCCAGACTCGGGCGCATGGACGTGCGGCTCGAGCCCTGGCAGCCCGACGACACCGACGCGCTGGTGGACTTCCTCACCGGTGACACGTGGCCGTTCCACGCCGCGCCCGTGGTCGACGGCGCGTTGGTGCGCGAGCGCGCTGCGGGCGGGTACTACCTCGGCCCGGCGACGCAGACCCTGTGGGTCATCGCGGCGGACGACGAGGTCGCGGACGACCGGGCCGGGCTGGTGCGGCTGTTCGACCTGGAGGACCCGACGCCCGTCTTCGACCTGCGGGTGCGCGAGCCGTGGCGCGGGCGCGGCGTGGGCACGCAGGCGCTGCGGGCCCTGACGGCGCACGCGTTCGGCGAGCGGCCGGCGGCCCTGCGGGTCGAGGGCACGACGCGGGCCGACAACGGCGCGATGCGGACGGTCTTCGAGCGGTGCGGCTACGTGCAGGAGGCGCACTACCGGGACGGCTGGCCGGACGCCGACGGCGGTGCGGTGCACGACGCCGTCGGGTACGCGGTGCTGCGTCGCGACCACGAGTCCGGCCGGACGACGCCGGTGCGCTGGCCCGGCGGACCGGGTGGGACGCCGCACGGCCGGGCGCGGCCGTGAGGATCGACCGGCTGCGGCTGGCGACGTTCCTGCGGCCGGGGAGCGAGACGGTCGACGGCCTCGACCGGGCCGAGGTCGTGCTGGCCTACCTGGTGCACCACCCGGACGGGCTGGTGCTGCTCGACACCGGCATGGGCTCGCACCCCGACGTCGACGAGCACTACCGGCCGCGCCGTCGCGACCTGCGCGAGGCGCTGGGCGCGACCGGTACCGCGCTGGACGACGTCCGGCTGGTCGTGAACTGCCACCTGCACTTCGACCACTGCGGCGGCAACCCGCTGCTCGCCGGCACCCCGGTCGTCGCGCAGCGGCGCGAGCTCGAGCTGGCGCACCAGACCGACTACACGCTGCCCGAGCTCGTCGACCACGACGGCGTCCGGTACGAGCTGCTGGACGGCGGCGCCGAGCTGCTGCCCGGGCTGCGGGTGCTGGCGACTCCGGGACACACGGCCGGGCACCAGTCGCTGGCGGTGCGCACGTCCGACGGCACGGTGGTGCTGGCCGGGCAGGCGCTCGACCACGCGAGCGACCTCACGGCTGCGGTGCTCGCGCGCGAGCTGCACGGGTCGGGCGCCGACGGCCCGTTGCCCGCGTACCCGTCGTGGCTGGACGACGTCCTGGCGCTCGACCCGCGCCGCGTGGTGTTCGCGCACGACGAGGCGGTCTGGGAGCCGTCCTGACGTCAGCGCGCACGGCGGGCGGGGCGTACTGTCGGGACACGGAGCCATCAAGGCTTCCGACCAGGGAGCAGGCCATGGCCGACAAGTCCCCACGACAGCACCTCAGCAAGAAGGCGGGCAAGTCCCTCAAGGAGAAGCGGGCCGACAAGCACGCCAAGAGCGACGCCAAGAACGCCCAGCACGTCGAGAACATCCCGAGCAGCGGCAAGAAGCGCTGACCGTCGCCGTGCCGCGTGCGCCTGCGCGGCACGGCGCACCGCGACACCCGTTGTGCCGCAACGGCCTGGGTGCCATTCTCGCTCGATGGGCACCAACCGCAGGCTGATGGTCGTCGTCGCCCACCCGGACGACGACGCCTACGGCATGTCGGGCACGATCGCGCTGCACGGCGACGACCCGGGCTTCCGGTTCGTGCTTGTGCACGCCACCGACGGCGGCGCCGGGGACATCGCCCCCGGCTTCCCGGCCACGCGCGAGACGCTCGGGTCGGTCCGACGCGTCGAGTGCGAGAACGCCTGGCGCGCACAGGGTCGGGTGCCCGACCGCCACGTCTGGCTCGACCTGGACGACGGGCACGTCGTCGACGAGCCGTTCGACGCGCTGGTCGACCGGCTGGCGGCGCTCATGGTCGAGGAGCAGCCGGACGTCGTCGGCACCTTCGGCCCGGACGGCATCACCGGCCACCCCGACCACATCACGATCGGCGCGGCGGCCGACGCGGCGTTCCACCGGTGCCGGGAGGCCGGGCTGGCCGGCTTCCGGCGGCTGGTGCACGGCGCCATGCCGCAGTCGGTGTTCGAGCGCTGGAACGGGGTACGGTCGCGGCAGGGACTGGCGCCGTGGGACCCGGAGGCGGTCTACCACCTGAGGGGCGTGCCGGACGACGAGCTCGGCATCACCGTCGACTGCAGCGCGGTGGCGGAGCGGATCGTCGCCGGGCTGCGCGAGCACCGCAGCCAGCTGCACGTCATCACCGACGACCCCGACGACACCCGCGTCTGGTCGCGCCGCGTGTCGCGCGAGCACTACGTGCTGGCCTGGCCGCCGCGCGAGCCCGGCACACCCCGCCTGACCGACGTCTTCGACGACCTCTGATCCCGGCTAGCCGTCACAGGGGCTGGGCCAGCGCCTCGACCGCCCCGTGCCGAACGGGATCGCTACCGGGATCGATACCGAGAACTGGCTGCGATGGCCACCACCTCGCGGTAGCCATCACGGCAGCCATGCACGCCGACCTACGGGGACGACACGGGCGGCCGGTAGCCGGGGTCGTCCCACGGGCTGCGGTCGACGACGTACCGCGGCGGCACCAGGTGCACGCCGTCCGGGTCCAGACGCACGTGCGCGGGCTCGAGGTGGCTCGACCAGCGCGACGGCTCGAGCACCTCGACCGGCCGCCCCTGCACCACCGCCAGCAGGTTGCGCCACGCCGTGCTGCCCGGCGTCCACATGGCGCTGTGACCGCTGACCGGACGGCCGTCGTCGTGCACCCCGACGTCGAGCCGCACCACGCCGGGGAAGAGGTCGGGGTCGGGTCCGAGCCCGACCTGGTGCGGGTCGCCCGCGAGGTGCGGCAGCACCGCCCCGGCGACCGGCGCGGCGGCGGCCACGGGCGGCGGCGTCATTGCCCGCCAGCGAGCGGACGCGTCGTCCAGGTCGTGCCCCTGGGCGAGCCGGATCGGGTCGTCGTACGCCGTCATCGACAGGTGCCGCACGACGTGCGGGCTGAGCGCACCGTCAGCGCCGGTGGCGGTCCCGGCGGCCGGCGGCAGGTAGGTCCCTGCCCCGGCCACGTGCACCACGCGGTCGGCGACCATGCCGTGCGCCTCCGCCGAGCCCACCACCGCGGCGCCGTAGCTGTGGCCGAGCACGGTCAGGTCGGCGGCCGCCGGCACCGACAGCCGCATCCCCTCGACGTCGGCCGCGAGCCGGGGACCAGCCGCGTCCGCCGCGTCGCGGTAGGCCGCCGCGACCACGTGCTCGCGCAACGGCAGCACGCCGTCGTCGAACGGCTGGTCGGGGAAGTCCGAGCCCTGCCACACGACCATCGCGACCGACGGGTCGGCGGCCGCGAACGCCGACGCGCGCGCCAGGGTGCCGGGGTAGCGCCGCAGGTCCGACCCGGTGCCGGGCACCAGGACGCCGAGGTGCCGGGCACTCGCCGCGTCGCCCACGAGCTCGACCACCTGGCCGTCGCCCCGCGGGTCGAACGACAACAGCTGGTGGCGGTGCCGTCGCTCGCGGCCGTCCGGTCCGCGCAGCACGACCGATCCGTCCAGCCACTCCCGGCGCTGGGTGACCTGGCGCACCACCGCCGCGCGTGCCGCCCCGGGCGGCAGCGCGCCCTGCGCCCGCAGCAACCGGTCGAGGTCGGCGGCCACCAGCACCCGGCTGGCCGACACCCGCGCCCCCACCGGCGCCGACGGGGCCGACGTCACGAGCGACGGCCGCAGCAGGGCGAGCAGCCGCAGGCGTCCCGGTCCGAGGGCCACCAGGGCGTCGTGCGCCCGGCGCTGGTTCGCGAGGCACGCCGGTCGACCGCCGAGCCCGGGAGCGCGCGAGGCCAGCACCAGCGCGGCGAGCCCGCCGACGTCCGGGCCGGGCAGCGGCGCACCGGCCGCCTCCG
>NZ_BAAGXY010000046.1:0-547 GCF_054779595.1 Angustibacter peucedani | reverse complement strand
TCGCTGGCGAGCTGGCGTCCGAGCTGCACGCCGCCGCCGCCGACGTCGGTGCGGCGGCGGACGCGCTCGTCCGCGGCGCGCCCCGGTGAGGCCGGTCGAGGTCGACGTCACCGAGCTCGACGCGCTGGCCGCCGGGGTGGTGGGGCTCGGCACCCGGTGGGAGGGAGCGACCGCCGTGGTGCGCGCCGCGCCGGTCGGGCCGGTGGGGCGCGACCCGGACGTCGCCGCGGCCCTCGGTGCCGTCGTCCGGCGCTGCCTGGCGGTGCTCGACCGGCTGCGGGCCCTGGCCGCGGTGGTCGCGCTGGTGGCCCGCCGGTACACGAGCGTCGAGCAGGAGGTCGCGGCATCGTTCGCCCCTGCCGTGCCGGCGGTCTCGCCCGGCGGTGACGTGGTGGGACTGCTCTGGCGGGCCGACCCGGCAGCGGTCGAGGCGCTGCTCGCCGCGTCACCGGCGCTCGCAGCCGCCGTGGTCGACGCGGAGGCGGCCGGTGCGCCGCTGCCCGGCCTGGACGACGGCGGGCTCGCCGCGCTGGTGCTCGCCGCCAGC
>NZ_BAAGXY010000045.1:0-13268 GCF_054779595.1 Angustibacter peucedani | reverse complement strand
CGGCTCGCGGTGCGGCTCGGCCTGGCCCGCACCGCCCCGGTCACCGAGGTGGTCGCCGCCGTCGCGACCGCCACCGGCCGCCCGGCCGCCGAGGTCGACGCGCTGCTCGTCGGCCCCGACCCCGCCGACGACCCTGCTCTGGTCCTGCTCGCCCGCCACCTGGACGCCCTCGAGACGGAGGTTCACCACTCGTGACCGACTCCCCCGCCGACACCCCGCCCGGCTCCAGGCCCGACGCCGCCGCGGACGACGCCCGCGCGGCCCTGCAGGCGGTGCGCACCGAGGTGGCCAAGGCCGTCGTCGGCCAGGACGCCGCGGTCACCGGCCTGGTCATCGCCCTGCTCGCGCGCGGGCACGTGCTGCTCGAGGGCGTGCCCGGCGTCGCCAAGACCCTGCTGGTGCGCGCGCTCGCGGCGGCCCTCGACCTGCGCACGACGCGCGTGCAGTTCACGCCCGACCTCATGCCGGGCGACGTCACGGGCTCGTTGGTCTACGACGCGCGGACGGCGGAGTTCTCGTTCCGCGAGGGGCCGGTCTTCACCCACCTGCTGCTCGCCGACGAGATCAACCGGACGCCGCCGAAGACGCAGGCCTCGCTGCTGGAGGCCATGGAGGAGCGGCAGGTGAGCGTCGACGGCACGCCCCGGCCGCTGCCCTCGCCGTTCGTCGTGTGCGCCACGCAGAACCCGGTGGAGTACGAGGGCACCTACCCGCTGCCCGAGGCCCAGCTCGACCGGTTCCTGCTCAAGCTGCAGCTGCCGGTGCCGCCGCGCGAGGACGAGGTGGCGGTGCTGCAGCGGCACGCCGACGGCTTCGACCCGCGCGACCTCGCCGCCGCGGGCGTGCGGGCCGTCGCGACCGCCGAGCACCTGGCCGCCGGGTCCGCGGCGGTGCGCACGCTGCACGTCGCGCCCGAGGTGCTCGGGTACGTCGTCGACATCGCGCGCGCCACCCGCGTCTCGCCGTCCCTGCAGCTCGGGGTCTCGCCCCGCGGGGCCACCGCGCTGCTCGCGTCCAGCCGCGCCTGGGCCTGGCTGGCCGGGCGCGACTACGTCTCGCCGGACGACGTCAAGGCGCTCGCCGGGGCCACGCTGCGCCACCGCGTGCAGCTGCGGCCCGAGGCCGAGCTCGAGGGCGTGAGCGTCGACGCGGTGCTGGACGGCGTCCTGGCCGCGGTGCCGGTGCCGCGGTGAGCCCAGCGCGGCGCACGGCGCCGAGCTCGGTGGTGCGGGAGGTCGCGTGGCGCTGACCGGGCGCGCCGCGCTGCTCGCCCTGCTCGGCGTGGTCTGGGCCGGGCTGGTGCAGCCGTCGTGGGCGGGCGTCGGCGTCTGGCTGCTGGTCGTGGCGGCCGCCGTGGCCGTCGACCTCGCCGTGGCCGGCAGCCCGCGGGGCGTGCGCATCACCCGCACGCCCGGTGGCTCGGTGCGGCTGGGCGAGCGGACGTCCAGCACCCTCGTGCTCGACAACACCGGACGTCGGCGGGTGCGGGCCGTCGTCCGCGACGCCTGGCAGCCGTCGGCCGGGGCGGACGGCGTGCGGCACCGGCTGGTGCTCCCCGGCGGCGAGCGGCGGCGGCTGACGACGGCCCTGCGACCGGTGCGGCGCGGCGACCGCCAGGCCGACCGCGTCACGCTGCGCTCGCTCGGACCGCTCGGCGTGGCCGGCCGGCAGCGGTCGGTGGCCGTGCCCGGACGGTTGCGTGTGCTGCCGCCGTTCGCCTCGCGCAAGCACCTGCCGAGCCGGCTGGCCCGGCTGCGCGAGATCGACGGCCGCTCGAGCGTCAACGTGCGCGGGCAGGGCACCGAGTTCGACTCGCTGCGCGACTACGTTCCGGGCGACGACGTCCGCAGCATCGACTGGCGGGCCACCGCCCGGCGGCGCCAGGTCGTCGTGCGGACGTGGCGGCCCGAGCGCGACCGGCGGGTGCTCCTGGTGCTCGACACCTCGCGCACCGCGGCCGCCCGCGTCGGCGACGCGCCACGCCTGGACGCCGCGATGGAGGCCGCGCTGCTGCTCGCGGCGCTGGCCAGCCGGGCCGGCGACCGGGTCGACCTGGTGGCCGTCGACCGGCGGGTGCGCGCGCGGGTCGAGGGGGCGAGCGGGGCGTCGCTGCTCTCCTCGCTCGTGACGGCGATGGCGCCGCTGGAGGCCGAGCTGGTCGAGACCGACTGGTCGGTGGCGGTCGGCGCGGTGACCAGCCGGCTGAGCCAGCGCGCGCTCGTCGTGCTGCTCACCACGCTCGACACCGCGGCGGTGGAGGAGGGCCTGCTGCCCGTGCTGGGCCAGCTGACCCGGCGGCACCAGGTGGTCGTGGCGTCGGTCGCCGACCCCGAGCTGGACCGCATGCGCCGCACCCGCGAGAGCGCCGAGGACGTGTACGACGCCGCGGCGGCCGAGCGCGTCGGGCTCGAGCGCGACCGGCTGGCGCGGCTGCTGGCGCGGTCCGGCGCGGAGGTGGTCGACGCCGCGCCCGACGACCTGCCGCCGCGGCTGGCCGACCGCTACCTGGCGCTCAAGGCCGCCGGCCGGCTCTGACCCTCGGCCAGCCGCTCGACGGCGGTGCCCAGCGCGGTGCTCATGGCCTCGAGCGTGTCGAGCAGGACGTGCTCGTCGACGTCCAGCGCCTCGCGGAACGTCTCGACCGCGAGCGAGAACGCCGGGAAGCAGCGCTCGGTCAGCCGCCGTCCGGCCGGGGTCAGCTGCACGAGCTGCGAGCGACCGTCGTCGGGGTTGCGCCGCCGGCGCAGATGACCGCGGGAGTCCATGCGCCGCAACCAGTTCGACAGCGTCGACCGGCCCATCCCGAGGTCGAGCGCGAGCTCGGACGGCGTGGTCGGCCCGCTGAGGTTCAGCACGCTGTAGACCGCGAACTCCGGCGGCGTCAGGGGCGCGTCGCCGAAGGTCAGCTCGAGCAGCTCGCGCACCTGCTGGTCGACGGCGTAGCTGAGCAGCAGAGGCCCGCGTCGCTGCAACCGTCCCGCCACGAGTGCAGCCTACGGCGAGGTCACGATGTGGTGTCGGAGGCTGGTAAACTAGTTCCTGCATGAACTATCTTCCGGCGCATGAGCCCGCGCACCCGCACCGCCGCCCTCCTCGTCGCCGCCGGTCTCGGGCTGGCCGCCTGCTCGGGCGACCCCGCGCCCGCGACCTCCTCGACGCCGTCCCCGTCGGCGCAGAGCCTTGTCGCCCAACGGATCCGGGTGGGGAGCAAGCCGTGCGGCGTCCTCGTCGCGCCCGACCGGGTGTGGGTCAGCAGCTACTCCGACGGCACCCTGGTGGCCGTCGACCGGGCCAGCGGCACGGTGGTCAGCACCACCGACGTCGGGTCGCAGCCGTGCGGGCTGGCCCGGGGCGCCGGCTCGGTCTGGGTCGAGGACTACGGCTCGTCCGAGCTGACCCGCGTCGACGAGCGCACCGGCCGCGTGCTGGCCACCGTCAAGACCGGGGCCTCGCCGTACGACGTCACGTTCGGCGCGGGCGCGGCGTGGGTCAGCGACAACCTCGAGGGCACCGTGTCGCGGGTCGACGCCCGCACCAACCGGCGCACCGTCGTCCGCACCGGCGGCAACCCGGTCGGGATCGTCTTCGCCGGTGGCGCGGTGTGGACCGGGCTCGGCACGACCGAGGTCGTGCGCATCGACCCGAGCACCTCGAAGGTCACCGACCGGGTCGAGACCGCGCCCGGTGCAGGGTGGACGGCGGCCTCCGGTGACGACCTGTGGGTCATGAACGGCACCGCCGGCTCGGTCAGCCACGTCGACACCCGCCGCCGCACCGTCGTCCGCACCGTGCCCGTCGGCCCGAACCCGCTGGACGGCGACGCCGACGGCGGATCGGTCTGGGTCGGCCTCAAGGACGGGCGCCTGGTGCGCCTGGACGCCGCCACCGACCAGGTCACCGGCACGTGGCCGTCCGGCGTCGCGAACCCGTTCGTCGTGGACGCCGACGCCGGGCAGGTCTGGACGGCCGACTTCCTGGGCACCGACCTGGTGCGGGTCGACGCTGCAGACCTGCCGCCGTCGCCCTGAGCCGGCCCTGCCCCGGCTCAGGCGGACGTCGGCAGGGCGGCGCCGGCGTAGCGCTCCTCGAGGTCGCCGATCTCGCCGCGCTGCACCGCCCAGCGGCCGAGCGTGAACACGTAGGTCAGGAAGGCCGCCTCGGCCAGCACGCCGATGCCGACGCGGGCCCACGTCGGCAACGGCGACGGCGTCACGAAGGCCTCGATCACGCCCGACACCGCGAGCACGAGCACCAGCCCCATGGCGATCCCCACGGCGGCCCGGCCCTCCTCGCCGAGCGCCCGCGCGCGGGTGCGCGCCCCCGGCTCGACCCACGACCAGAACAGCCGCAGCCCGACGCCGGCAGCCACGAACACCGCGGTCAGCTCGAGCAGCCCGTGCGGCAGGATCAAGCCGAAGAACAGGTCCAGCCGGTCGCGCGAGGCCATCAGGCCGCCGACCAGGCCGACGTTGGCGGCGTTCTGCGCCACGACCCACAGCACCGGCAGCCCCAGCACCCCGGTGGCGATGCACAGCGCGGCGATCCAGGCGTTGTTGGTCCAGACCTGCGCGGCGAACGAGCTCGCGGCGTACTCGGAGTAGTAGCTCTCGAAGTCGTTCTCGACCAGCTGGCGGATCTGCTCGTCGGACGCGACCGACGCCTGCACCTCCGGGTGCGTGGCGACCCACCAGCCCATGGCGAGCGCCACGAGCAGGCTGGCCAGCGCCGTCAGCGCCCACCACCGGCGGGTGCGGTAGAGCGCCGCGGGGAACGAGACCGTGAAGAACCGGGCGAGGTCGCGCCAGGCGGCCTCGTGGCTGCCGGTCGCGGCGGCCCGCGCCCGGGTGACCAGCGCCGACAGCCGGGCGACCAGCGCCGGGTCGGGAGCGGCCGACCGGACGACGGACAGCTGGGTGCCGACGCGCTGGTAGAGCTCGACGAGCTCGTCGGCCTCGGCGCCGGTGAGCCGCCGCCGTCCGCTGAGCTCGCCCAGCCGCGCCCACTCCTCGCGGTGCGCGCTGACGTAGGCGTCCAGGTCCACGCGGCGAGCCTAGTTGGCCGGGAGCCTCGCCGTCCGCGCAGCGCCACTACCCTCACGGGCATGGACGAGGTGGTGACCGGCGAGGCGGTGCTGCTCGACGTCCGGCCGGCGACGTTCGCCTCGCGCGCCGTCTCCGGGGCGATCGACCTGGCCGCCGAGCTCGCGGTGCTGATCACCACGTTCGTGGTCAGCCTGCGCCTGACGACCAGCCTGGACGGCGCCGCCGCCGCCGCGCTGAGCCTGGTCGTCTTCGTCGGCGTGGCCGTCGGCGTGCCGGTGCTCGTCGAGACGCTGACCCGCGGTCGCACGCTGGGCAAGCTGGTCATGGGCCTGCGGGCGGTGCGGGACGACGGGGGGCCGATCCGGTTGCGGCACGCGCTGGTGCGCGGGCTGGTCGGGTTCGTCGAGCTCTGGGTGCTGTGGGGCGTGCCGGCGCTGCTGGCCTCGCTGCTGAACGACCGCGGCAAGCGGCTGGGCGACCTCGCGGCCGGCACCTACGTCGTGCGCGAGCGGGCCACGGCGCAGACCTCGCTGATGGCGCTGCTGCCCCCGCAGCTCGCGCCGTGGGCCGCCACCGCCGACATCGGCCGGCTGCCGGACGGGCTCGCGCTGCACGTGCGGCAGTTCCTCGGCCGCGCGCAGGGCATGCACCCGCAGGCTCGCGCCGCGATGGCCGTGCAGCTCGCCGGCGCGGTGCGTCCGCACGTGGCGCCCGCTCCCCCGCCCGGCACGCCGGACGAGCCGTTCCTGGCCGCCGTCCTGGCCGAGCGCCGCCGTCGCGACGTCGACCGGCTGGCGCGCGAGCAGCACCGCCGCCGGCAGCTGGCCGGCGTCGACGCCGTGGACGCCGCCCTCGCACAGGTGCGCCGACCCTGAGAGCAGGGCCGGCGCACCGGTGTCGAGCGGGTCGAGCGGGTCGTGCTGGTCTTGCAGGTCGAGCCCGGGGGCTCAGTAGCGGTAGTGGTCCGCCTTGTAGGGGCCTTCGACCGCGATGCCGAGGTACTCGGCCTGCTGCTTGCTGAGCTCGGTCAGGTGCACGCCGAGCGCGTCGAGGTGCAGGCGGGCGACCTTCTCGTCCAGGTGCTTGGGCAGCACGTGCACGCCGAGCGGGTACTCGTCGGTCTTGGTGAACAGCTCGACCTGGGCGATCGTCTGGTTCGCGAACGAGTTGCTCATGACGAAGCTCGGGTGGCCCGTGGCGTTGCCGAGGTTCAGCAGCCGGCCCTCGCTCAGCACGATGATCGAGCGGCCGTCCTCGAACGTCCACTCGTGCACCTGCGGCTTGATCTCGGTCTTGGTCACGCCCGGGGTGCGGGCCAGGCCGGCCATGTCGATCTCGTTGTCGAAGTGGCCGATGTTGCCGACGATCGCCTGGTGCTTCATCGAGCGCATGTGCTCGGCCGTGATGACGTCGAAGCAGCCGGTGGCGGTGACGAAGATGTCGGCCACGCCGACGACGTCCTCCATCGTGGCGACCTGGTAGCCGTCCATCGCGGCCTGCAGCGCGCAGATCGGGTCGACCTCGGTGACGATGACGCGAGCGCCCTGGCCGCGCAGCGACTCGGCGCAGCCCTTGCCCACGTCGCCGTAGCCCGCCACCACGGCGACCTTGCCGCCGATCAGCACGTCGGTGGCGCGGTTGATGCCGTCGACCAGCGAGTGCCGGGTGCCGTACTTGTTGTCGAACTTGGACTTGGTGACCGAGTCGTTGACGTTGATCGCCGGGAACAGCAGCGTGCCGTCCTGCGCGAACTCGTACAGGCGGTGGACGCCCGTCGTGGTTTCCTCGGTCACGCCCTTGATGCCGGCCGCGATCGTGGTCCACTTCTGCGGGTCCTCGGCCAGCGTGCGGCGCAGCACGTCGAGGATGACGCGGTACTCCTCGCTGTCCTCGTCCGTGGTGGCCGGGACGGCGCCCGCCCCCTCGAACTCCTTGCCCTTGTGCACGAGCAGCGTGGCGTCGCCGCCGTCGTCCAGGATCATGTTCGGGCCCTCGCCGCCCGGCCAGGACAAGATCTTGACCGTGCAGTCCCAGTACTCCTCGAGGGTCTCGCCCTTCCAGGCGAACACCGGCACGCCGCGCGGCTCGTCGACGGTGCCGTCGGGGCCGACGACGACGGCCGCGGCCGCCTCGTCCTGGGTCGAGAAGATGTTGCACGAGGCCCAGCGCACCTCGGCGCCGAGCGCCACGAGGGTCTCGATGAGGACGGCGGTCTGCACGGTCATGTGCAGCGAGCCGGCGATGCGGGCGCCGGCGAGCGGCTTGCTCTCGCCGTGCTCGGCGCGCAGCGCCATCAGGCCGGGCATCTCGTGCTCGGCGAGGCGGATCTGGTGGCGGCCGGACTCGGCGAGGCCGAGGTCGCGCACCTGGTGGTCGAACGTCATGGCAGACCTTCCTGGTCGGGGGATCGCTCCGGTAGGGAGCCGGCGCAGCCCCTCTGGGCCTGCGGCATCACCGACGCCGGAACGCCGTCCAGTCTAGCCCAGGCCGGCGAACAGGTCGGTCTCGAGACCGTCGGACCGCGTCGGCCCCTGCTGCCCCTTGGCCAGGCGGAAGAACTCGCTGCCCCACACGTCGGCGTCGGTGCCGCTGGCCTGGGTGAAGAACGGCCCGTCGGCGGTGATCTGGGTGCGGTGCGCCTTCATGGCGGCGATCTTGGCGGCCGCGTGCTCGCCCGCCTCGACGACCGCCGACAGGTCGGCGTCCGGCGTCACGAACGGCGGCAGCGGCCCGTCGGGATCCATGCCCTCGAAGGTCGTGGTGTCGCCTGCCGCGCGCAGCCGGCGCAGCCCCTCGCGCAGCCGGCTCTCGCTCATCGCGCCCCAGTAGATCTTCGGCACGTCCCACGCCTCGCCCAGGTCGCGCCGGTAGGACGGGACGGCGGCGAGCTGCGCGCCGTACATCGCCACGCGGTGCGCCTGCACGTGGTCGGGGTGGCCGTAGCCGCCGAACTGGTCGTAGGTGACCAGCACCTGCGGGCGCACCTCGCGCACGACCTCGGCGAGCAGCGTGGCCGCCTCGGTCAGGTCGGCGTTCCAGAACGCGTTCTCGTGGACGTCGTCGGCCGCGATCGCGTAGCCGTCGTCGTGCCACTTCATGCCCGAGTCGCGGTAGCGGCCGAAGCCGCCGAGGAAGCGGTGGTCGGTGACCCCGAGCTCGCGCATCGCGTCGGCCAGCTCGCCGCGCCGGTGCTCGCCGAGCGCGTCGTCGCGGTCGGCCGCGAGGTGCTCGAGCTCGGGCACCAGCACCTCGCCCATCTCGCCGGCGGTGCAGGTGACCAGGGTGACGCCGCGCCCCTCCGCCACGTAGCGCGCCATGGTGGCGCCCTGGCCGATGGACTCGTCGTCGGGGTGGGCGTGGACGAGCAGGATGCGCTGGTCGGTCATGCGGACGAGCCTAGTTCGGCCGTCCGACAGCTCCTTCGGGCGGCTGCTGCGCGGCCGGTCGTCGCACGTCCGGCTCGAGGTAGATGACGCGCGCGATCGGCACCGCCGCGCGCACCCGGCGCTCGGCGCCGTCGATGGCGTCGGCGACGTCGGCCGCCGAGTCCGTGGCCGGAACCGCGATCTTGGCGGCCACCAGCAGCTCCTCGGGCCCGAGGTGCAGCGTCTTCATGTGGATGACCGAGGTGACCCCGTCGCCCACCAGCGCCGCCTCGACGGCCCGCACGTTCTCGGGGGTGGCGCCCTCGCCGAGCAGCAGCGACTTCATCTCGACCGCGAGCACCGCGGCCACCACGACGAGCAGCAGGCCGATCATGGCGGTGCCGACCGCGTCCCAGCGGCCGTCGTCGGTCAGCAGCGTCATGACGACGCCGAACAGCGCGAGCACCAGGCCGACGAGCGCCGCGAGGTCCTCCAGCAGGATCACCGGCAGCTCGGGCGCCTTGGCGGTGCGCACGAAGTCCTTCCACGAGCGCTGCCCGCGCACGTGGTTGGACTCGCGGACCGCCGTCCGGAACGAGAAGCCCTCCATGCCGATCGCGGCCACGAGCACGGCCACCGGCACCCACTGCCACGCGTGGATCCCGTGCGGGTCGTGCCACTTGTGCCACGCCTCGTAGAGCGCGAACAGGCCGCCGACCGTGAACAGCACGATCGAGACGACGAACCCGTAGACGTAGCGCTCGCGGCCGTAGCCGAACGGGTGCTGCGGGGTCGCCTGCCGCTGGGCCCGCTTGCCGCCGACCAGCAGCAGCACCTGGTTGCCCGAGTCGGCGAGCGAGTGGATCGCCTCGGCCAGCATCGAGCTGGACCGGGTCAGCAGGAACGCCACGAACTTGGTGACCGCGATGCCGAGGTTCGCGGCGAGCGCCGCCACGATCGCGGTGGTGCCGCCTCCAGCTGCCATCGGGCCAGCCTAGCCAGCCCCCGCTCAGCCGGCGCTCAGCGGGCGTCGCGCAGGTCGGCGACGTGCGGCGACAGGCCGGGGTCGAGACCGAGGGCCAGCGCGAGGTAGACCGCGGCGAAGTCCGTGCGCGCCACCAGACCGGCCAGCCGCTCGAGCGGGTGCCCGGCCTCGGCCGCGACCTCGGTGACGGCCACGCCGACGTCCTCGGCCAGCCCGCGCACGCGGTCGGCGAGCGCCGCGGCCTCGAACGCGTCCTGCTCGTCGCGGCCGGGCACCGGCGCCGGCTCGCGCAGCATCAGCAGCCGCAGCCCGGGGCTCGCCGGCCCGTCGAGGAAGGGGTCGGCGAAGACGTCGTCGCTCGCGGCCGTGAACGGGCCGTCGAACGTCGCCACGACCTCGCTCGCGTCGTCCGGCAGCGAGCCGTGGACCGCGGGCGTGCGCGCCGTGCGGGCCAGCATGGCCGCGGCGCGCTGGGCGGCGACGCCGGTCACCGGCCCGTCGCCGAGCACCACGGGCACGGAGCCCGCGAGCTGCAGCGCCAGAACCTTGGCCGGGTTGACGAACGACTCGGACGACGGCCGCGCGGCCTCCGCCTCGGCGTCCAGCCGGTCGGCCAGCCGGGCCAGCAGCGCGTCGTCGACGTCCACGACGCCGAGCGCGTCGGCGCCCTGCAGCACCGGGACGAGCAGCGACCAGAACGAGGTGCGGGACGACGCACCGGCCGGCGCGCGACCGGGCTCGTGCGGTCGCTCGACCGGCACGTGCGTGCCGCGCGCCTGCGCGCAGACGGCGGCGAGCGGCGAGTCGGCGGCGCCGACCGTGAGCAGCCGGGCCCCGCGACGTCCGGCCTCGGCGGCCAGCGCGAGCGGTCCGCCGGCCCGGCCCGACAACGAGACCGCGACGACGAGGTCGAGCGGACCGACCCAGCCCGGCAGCGGCACGCCGCGGCGCACCGTCACCGGCACGGGCGAGCCGGCCCCGGCCAGCAGGGCCAGGACGTCGGCCACCATCGCCGAGCCGCCGAGCGAGGCGACCAGCACCGAGCGCGGACGGTCGCCGTCGCCGATCGACCGCACGCCGGCCTCGTCGCCGCGCACCGCCGCCTCGCGCACCTGGGCGCCGGCCGTGGCCAGGGCGCGCAGCACGCCGGAGGGGTCGGCCGCGGCGATGGCCTCGCCGTCGTCCAGCAGGTCCTCGTCCACGTCTCGCTCCCTGCCGCCGTGTCCGACCTCGGTGTCTGGGCCCGGATCAGCCCGCGATCAGCCCTGGGGTGCGCGCGCCTCGTCGACGAGCATCACCGGGATGCCGTCGTCGACCCGGTAGGCCAGGCCGCACGAGGCGTTGGTGCACACCAGCTCGGGACCGCCGTCCGGGCCGGTGTCGTCGCGCAGCTCGCCGTGGCACTTCGGGCAGCGCAGGATCTCGCGCAGCCAGGGCTCGATGCTGGCGGGCCGGCTGTCGCTCACGGGTGCCTCCGGGGCTGCAGGGTGGTTCGGGGTCGTGCGCACGTCGGGGGACAGCCTGCCAGGTCAGGCCCGGATGATGGCCAGGGCCCGGTCGCGGACGTCCTGCATCGTCGCGTCGTCGTGGGCCTCGACGTTCAGGCGCAGCAACGGCTCGGTGTTGCTGGCGCGCAGGTTCAGCCACCAGCCGGGGCGCCCGTCGGGCCCGTCGCAGGTGAGGGTGAGGCCGTCGAGGCGGTCCTCGGCGACGTCGGCGCCGGCGAAGGCGGCCCGCACGGCCTCGGTGCGGTCGGCGGCGTCGGCGACGGTGCTGTTGATCTCGCCCGAGGCGACGTACCGCTCGTAGGCGGCGGCGAGCTCGCTCAGCGGCCGGGGCTGCTCGCCGAGGGCGGCCAGCACGTGCATCGCCGCGAGCATCCCGGTGTCGGCGAACCAGAAGTCGCGGAAGTAGTAGTGCGCCGAGTGCTCGCCGCCGAAGACCGCGTCGTGCCGGGCCATCTCGGCCTTGATGAAGGAGTGGCCGACGCGGGTGCGCACGGCGGTGGCGCCGCGCTCGGCGACGACCTCGGGCACGGCGCGCGAGGTGATGAGGTTGTGGATCACCGTCGGCTCGCCGCCGGCCTCGAGGTCCTTGGCGATCTCGCGGGCGGCGACCAGCGCGGTGACCGCGCTCGGGCTGACCGGCTCGCCGCGCTCGTCGACGACGAAGCACCGGTCGGCGTCGCCGTCGAAGGCCAGGCCGAGGTCGGCGCCGTGCTCGACGACGGCGGCCTGCAGGTCGCGCAGGTTGGCCGGCTCGAGCGGGTTGGCCTCGTGGTTCGGGAAGGTGCCGTCGAGCTCGAAGTAGAGCGGGACGACGGTGAGCGGCAGCGCCTCGAGGCCGGCCTCGGTGCCGAGCACCGCCGGGACGGTGTGGCCGGCCATGCCGTTGCCGGCGTCGACGACGACGGTCAGCGGCCGGCTGCCGCGCAGGTCGACGAGCCCGCGCAGGTGGCGGGCGTAGTCGGCCAGGACGTCGCGCTCGGTGGTGCTGCCGGGCGCGTCGACCGGTGCGGCCCCGCCCTCGGCCAGGTGCTGCTCGGCCCGGCGGCGGACGTCGTCCAGGCCGGTGTCCTGCCCGACCGGGCGGGCGCCGCTGCGGCACAGCTTGATGCCGTTGTACTGCGCGGGGTTGTGGCTGGCGGTGAACATGGCGCCGGGGGCGCCGAGCGCGCCCGAGGCGTAGTAGAGGCCGTCGGTGGACGCCAGCCCGACCAGGGTGACGTCGCGGCCCTGCGAGGTGACGCCCTCGGCGAAGGCCGCCACGAGCTCGGGCGAGGAGGGGCGCATGTCGTGCGCCACGACCACGGGTCCCTCGCCGTCGTCGGCGACCACGGCGGCGAAGGCCGCCCCCAAGGCTCGGACGACGTCGGCGTCCAGGTCGTCGGGGACGACGCCGCGGACGTCGTAGGCCTTGACCACGCTGCTCAGGTCTCGCACCCGAGCAGCGTAGTGGCGCGGGATGCGCCGAGCGGGGGTGGTGCTGCGGGTCAGGAGACCTTGCGGGTGCGGTCGATGACCTCGGTGACGGTGAGCTCGACGCCCTCGTGGCTCCACGACTTGTGGCCGCAGATGCGGCAGGAAGCGAAGTCGACCGGGGTGCCGTCGGTGAGGTGCATCGAGAGCGTGGTCAGGCGGACGGAGCCGCAGGACCCGCAGGCGGCCGTGGTGCGCGCCTCGCGCTGGGTCAGGGAGCCGAGCGGGAGGGACGGACGGGCGGCGGCGGAGCGAGCCATGAGCGGTGACCTTCCGGAGCGGGTGGGTGGCCGCGGTGCGCGGCGACCAGACCTGGTTCGGCCATCCGGATGATTTCCTTGAGCGGTGGGCGTGTCGCGACATATCGGACATGCATCACGCACGTCACCCGCGCCACTCAGACCCCGGGAGTCACGCCTGCTCGGAGTCGCGCAGCACGCGCAGGTGACCACGTCGGCCGACCTCGACCGCCCGCGCCTCGGACGCCGGGCGGGCCACCGGGCGGGCGGCCTCGCGCACCGCGTCGGCCAGGGCCAGCAGGTCGTCGTCGCTCGGCCCGGCCAGCTCGGCCTCGGGCGCCAGGCGCATGACCTCCCACCCGCGCGGGGCGGTGAGCCGCTCGGCGTGCTCGGCGCACAGGTCGTAGCAGTGCGGCTCGGCGTAGGTGGCGAGCGGGCCGAGCACCGCGGTGGAGTCGGCGTAGACGTAGGTCAGCGTCGCGACCGCGGCGCGGGTGCACGCCGTACGGGTGCAGCGACGCAGGGGGTTCACGGGGGCGACGCTACCTCCCCGTGCCGACGGCGCCGGGGAGGCGCGCGGCCTAGACTGGGCCGGTGCTGCGCCGGTCCTCCCCCGCCGACGGCCCGGCGTCGCCCGGGCCCGCCGCCCGGCCGCCGCG
>NZ_BAAGXY010000044.1:0-17300 GCF_054779595.1 Angustibacter peucedani | reverse complement strand
CCGCGGCCGGCCCGCGCGCGGCCGCCCGGGCCGCGGCCGCGGCCGTGCGCGACGACGAGACCCGCCTCTTCCACGTCGCGGTGAGCCGGGCGCGCGAGACCTTGGTCGTCACCGCCGTGCGCGACGACGAGCTGCAGCCCTCGCCGTTCCTCGAGCTGGTCGACCCGCCGCCCGACGCCCTGGCCGCGCCGGGGTGGGACGACGACGGCGTGCGCGCGATCACGCCGCCGCCGGTGCCGCTGACGCTGCCGGGCGTCGTGGCCCGGCTGCGCCAGGTGGTGTCCGACCCCGCCGTGCCGGACGGCGAGGCGCGCGCCGCGGCCGTCCGGCTGGCCCGGCTGGTGCGGGCCGGGGTACCCGGAGCCGACCCCGACGACTGGTACGGCCTGGCGCCGCTCACCGACGACCGCGCGCTGCGCACCGAGCAGCCCGTGCGGGTCTCGCCGTCCCGGGTCGAGCAGTTCGACCGGTGCGCCCTGCGCTGGCTGCTCGAGCAGGCGGGCGGCCGGGCGTCGTCGTCGGCCTCGCAGAACCTCGGAAACCTGGTGCACGACATCGCGGCCGAGCTGCCCGACGCCGCCCTCGACGAGCTCCTCGACGCGCTGCACCGGCGGTGGGGCGTGCTGGGCCTGGGCGAGGGCTGGGTCGGCGACCTCGGACGACGTCGGGCCGAGGGCGCGGTGACCAAGCTCGCCGCCTACCTCGAGGCGGCGCGCGACCGCGGGCTGGTCGGCACCGAGCTGCTGGTCGACGTCCTGCTCGAGCTCCCGGACGGCCCGGCCCGCCTCACCGGCCGCGTCGACCGGCTCGAGCAGTCGGCCGACGGCCTCACGGTGGTCGACCTTAAGACCGGCCGTTCGCAGCCCACGAAGGACGAGCTGCCCGAGCAGCCGCAGCTGGGCGTGTACCAGCTGGCGGTGCAGGAGGGCGCCTTCGACGAGCTCGCGCCCGGTGCCGGCACGGCCGGCGCCGCCCTGGTGCAGCTCGGCACGAAGTCGGTGCAGCCGGCCACCCAGGTGCAGCCGCCGCTGCCGGACGACGGCGGCTGGGCCCGCGAGCTCGTCGGGCGCGTCGCGGCCGGCATGGGCGACGCGGTGTTCGCCGCGACGCTCAACGAGACCTGCGACCGCTGCCCGGTGCGCACCTCGTGCCCCGCGCGCGGCGAGGGCCGGCGAGTGACCTCGTGAGCCGGCTGTCGGCCGTCGAGATCGCCCGCGCGCTCGGCCGCCCCGAGCCGACGCCCGAGCAGGTCGAGGTGATCGAGGCGCCGCTGCAGCCCTTGCTCGTCGTGGCCGGCGCCGGCTCGGGCAAGACCGAGACGATGGCCGCGCGCGTGGTGTGGTTGGTGGCCGGTGGCCAGGTCGCCCCCGACGAGGTGCTCGGCCTGACCTTCACCCGCAAGGCGGCGGGCGAGCTGGCCGAGCGGATCCGCAGCCGGCTGCGGGCGCTGCGGCGCTCGGGCGTCTGGTCGGGATCGGACCTCGCGCCCGACCTCGACGTCAGCGTCTCGACCTACCACGCGTTCGCCGGTCGCCTGGTGCGCGAGCACGGGCTGCGGCTCGGCGTCGAGCCCGAGGCGCGGCTGCTCACGGAGGCGTCGTGCTGGCAGCTGGCCACCGAGGTGGTCGAGCGCTGGGCCGGCGACATGGACTGGGTCGACTTCGCGCAGTCCACGGTGGTCGACGCGGTGCTGGCGCTGAGCGGCGAGCTGGCCGAGCACCTGGTGACGGTCGAGCAGGTCGACGAGCACCTCGCCGAGCGGGTCGAGTCGCTGGAGTCGTTGCGGTACAGCGACTCCAAGGTCGCCGGCCAGTACCAGCCGATCCGCGAGGTCATCGGCCGGCTGCAGGCCAAGCGGCAGGTCCTGCCGCTGGTCACGGCCTACCAGGAGGCCAAGCGGGCGCGCGACAGCCTGGACTTCGGCGACCAGCTGGCGCTCGCGGCCCAGCTGGCGCGAGGCGTGCCGCAGCTCGCGGCGTCGCTGCGCGGTCAGTTCCGGGCGGTGCTGCTCGACGAGTTACAGGACACCAGCTACGCCCAGCTCGTCATGCTCGAGCGGCTGTTCGGCGCCGGCCACGGCGTCACCGCCGTCGGCGACCCGCACCAGTCCATCTACGGCTGGCGCGGGGCGAGCGCCGACACCCTGGCCGGGTTCGCCGACGCGTTCACCGACGCGCAGGGCCGGCCGGCCGCCGTCCGGCACCTGTCGACCAGCTGGCGCAACCCGACGTCCGTGCTCGAGGTGGCCAACCTGCTCGCAGACCCGTTGCGGCACAGCACGACCGTCGACGTGCGCGACCTGCAGCCGCGTCCCGACGCCGGCGCCGGCGAGGTCGAGGTGCGCTCCCTCGAGACCGCGCCGCTCGAGGCCGCGGCGGTCGTCGACTGGGTGGCCGAGCGGTGGCTCGGTGACGACGGACGGCCGGTGCCCGGCCGGTCGGCCGCGGTGCTGTGCCGCAAGCGCTCGCAGTTCACGGACGTCGAGGCCGCCCTGCTCGCGCGCGGCCTGCCGTACGAGGTCGTCGGCATCGGCGGCCTGCTCTCGACGCCCGAGGTGGCGGACGTCGTGGCGGCGCTGCACGTCGTGCACGACCCCACGCGCGGCGACCTGCTGGTGCGGCTGCTCACCGGTCCCACCTGCCGGCTCGGCGCGCACGACCTGGTGGTCCTCGGCGGCTGGGCCACCGAGCTGCACCGTCGGCGCTCGCGGCCGCCGCGTGATGACGCGGGCGACCCCGCCGGGTCCGGCGCGCCAGCGGCGCCGGACGACGAGCCCGTGGTCGCCGAGGCCGACGTCGTCGACGACAGCAGCCTGGTCGAGGCGCTCGACGAGCTGCCGCCGCCGGGCTGGACCGACCGCGACGGCCGCACGATGTCGCCCGAGGCCCGCACCCGTCTGGCCCGGCTCTCCGACACCCTGCGCGACCTGCGCGGGCGCACGGCGCTGGCGCTGGCCGACCTGGTGGCCGAGGTCGAGCGGGCGCTGCTGCTCGACGTCGAGGTGGCCAGCCGGCCCGGCGTCGGCCGTTCGCAGGCGCGCGCGCACCTCGACGCGCTGGCCGAGGTGGCGCACCAGTTCGAGACGACGGCCGACCGGGCCACCCTCGGGGCGTTCCTGTCCTGGCTGGCCGCGGCCGACGAGCAGGAGCACGGGCTCGAGCCGGGGCAGGTCGAGATCGACGAGCACGTCGTCCAGGTCATGACCGTGCACGCCGCCAAGGGCCTGGAGTGGGACGTCGTCGCGGTGCCCGGGCTGGTCGAGAGCGGCTTCCCGCAGCACCGCACGCAGCCGCGCAACGGCCCGACGGGCTGGACCCAGCCGGACGTCACCGACAAGGGCTGGCTGTTCGACCTCGGCGCGGTGCCGTACCCGCTGCGCGGCGACGCGTCCTCGCTGCCCGACGTGCGCTGGTCGGCGGCTCCGACCCAGGACGCCCTGCGCGGCGAGCTCACGGCGTTCTACCACCGCTCGGGCGACCACGAGCTGGCCGAGGAGCGCCGGCTGGCGTACGTCGCGTGCACCCGCGCGCGGCAGGCCCTGCTGCTGTCGAGCCACGTCTGGGGCGGGCCGACCACGCCGCGGCTGCCGTCGCGGTTCCTGACCGAGCTGGTGCCGCAGCTGGCCGACGGGCTCGACGCCCCGGCGTCCGCGGTGGCGCACGTGCTGCGCGTCGGCCAGGTGACCGTGATGCCCGCCGACGGCGTCGCCAAGCCGGACGACGAGCGGTTCGCCCCCGTGCCATGGCCGGTCGACCCGCTGGGCGAGCGGCGACCGGCCGTCGAGCGCGCCGCATCGCTGGTGCGGTCCGCGCTCGCCGCGCCCGAGCCGCCGGTGGGCCTGTTCGACGTCGAGGCGGTCGCGGGCGATGGCCCGGCCGTCGGCGACCTCGGCGACGACGTCCTCGACAGCACGGTCGAGCTGCTGCTGGCCGAGCGCGACCGCGGGCGCGACCGCGTGCTCGACGTGCTGCTGCCGTCGCACGTGTCGGCCTCCCGGCTGGTCGAGCTGCGGTCCGACCCGCACGCGCTCGCGCTGGCGCTGCGCCGCCCGGTGCCGCGCGAACCGCACCCGGCCACCCGGCGCGGCACGGCCTTCCACGCCTGGGTCGAGCAGTACCTCGGCGGTGCCGCGATCCTGGACGTCGTCGACCTGCCCGGGGCGGCCGACGACGCCGACGACGGCGACCTCGAGCAGCTCAAGGCCCGGTTCCTCGCGAGCGAGTGGGCGCACCGCCGGGCGGTCGCGGTCGAGGTGCCGCTCGAGACGCCGGTCGACGGCACCGTGGTCCGCGGGCGCGTCGACGCGGTGTTCGCCCGGGACGACGGCGGCGTCGACGTCGTCGACTGGAAGACCGGGCGCCCGCCGACGGGTGCGGCGGCCGCGGCGCGCGGGGTGCAGCTGGCGGCGTACCGGCTGGCCTGGCACCGGCTGCACGGCACGCCGCTCGACCAGATCGGCGCGGCGTTCGTGTACGTCGGCACCGGCGAGACCGTGCGGCCGGCCGACCTGCTGGACGAGGCCGGGCTGCTCGCCCTGCTGCGCGACGTCGACGGCCGCGAGCTCTAGCGCGCCGCCGGGCACCCCGCAAACCTGGACCGGCCGGGTGAGCGTCCCCCTGCGGAGCTCACCGGCCGGTACTCCTCAGGACGCGCTGCCCGCGGCGTTGGTTGCACGCCCTATGCGTCGTCTCGCATGGTGAGACGCGCGGTGAGGGCGAGGTGGTCGGCCACCGGCAGCCGCACCGCGCCGCCGTCCACCAGACCGGTGGGGGGGCGGTCGACCAGCAGGTGGTCCAGCTGCACGCGGGGCCGCGCCACGGGGTAGGTCGGCGCGGTCACCAGCGGGTGCCACCCGGTGCGCCGCGCTGCGAGGCGACCCGGCAGGTTGAGGTCGCCGGCCAGCACCCGCGGCCCGGGCAGCGAGGCCGCCCAGCGGTGCACCGCGCGCAGCTGGCGCAGGGCAGCCCACGGCGAGAACGACAGGTGGGTGGCGATCACCGTCACCGGGCCGCCGGGCGCGTCGACCACCGCAGCGAGGGCGGCCCGGGGCTCGTCCGGCACCCAGAGCACGCGCGGACGTCGCCCCTCCGTCGGCACCGGCACCGGCAGCACCGCACGCGACCGCCGCAGCCGCCGCACCCGCCAGGCGAGCACCGGCAGCCGGGACACCAGCCCGATGCCGTACGCCGGCCCGGCCGCGAGGGGTGCGCCGTCGTCCGCGCCGTCGTCCGGCCAGGGCTGCCAGCCGGTGCCGGGTCCGGGCTCCCCGGCCACGGTCGGCGCGAAGCGCGATGCGACCGCCCCGAAGCCCTCGGCCAGCACCGCCAGCTGGTCGACGTGCCCGCTGCGCGGCTGGTCGCGGTCGACCTCCTGCACGGCCAGGACGTCGACGCCGCGCTCGGCCAGCAGGGCGGCCGCGGCGCGCAGCCGTTCGGGGTCGACGAGCGCCCCGCCGTCGAGTCCGGCGGCGTCGACCGAGCGGCCGGAGAAGACGTTGGCCGTGCCGACGCCGAGGGTGCTCACCCGCTCACGCGTCCGCGGCGTGCGCGGTGCTCTCGGCCAGGTCGCGCAGCGCGCGGTCGGCGCGGTCGACGACGTCGGCGTCGTCCGCCGCCACGCCGCCGAGCAGCCAGCGGGCCAGCGCCAGCTCGGCGGCCAGCCGCGCGCGGGCCAGCAGGTGCCGGTCCGGCGCCTCCGAGCGCGCCATGGCGTACGACTCGAGCACCGTGTCGACGACGTCGTCGTCGCAGCCGGCCACCACCCAGGCCAGGTCGTCGGCCGGGTCGGCCACGCAGGCCTCGCCCCAGTCGACGACGCCGCTGACGGCACCGTCGTGCACCAGCACGTGCTCGCCGGCCAGGTCGCCGTGCACGGGGGTGGCGACGAACCGCCACTGCGCCACGCGCTCGAGCTCGCGCTCCCAGCGGGCCAGCAACGTCGAGGGCACGTGGCCGGTCTGCGCGGCCCGGTCGACGTCGGTCAGCCGGCGCTGGCGGTACTCGTCGGCGTCGTAGGTCGTGAGCCCGGCGTCCTCGAGCAGCCGCGGGTCGACCTCGTGCAGCGCCGCCACGACCCGGCCGATCTCGGCGGTCAGCGGGGCGCGGGCGGTCAGGCGCGAGGGGTCGAGCGGTCGCCCGGGCAGGAACGGGTAGACGACCAGGGCGCCGCCGTCCGGCAGCGTGGAGCGGCCGGCCGGCTGGGGGACCGGCACCGGCAGGTGCCGCGCGAGCAGCGGCAGCAGGCGGGACTCGACGTCCAGAGCGGCCGCGGCGGTCGAGCGCCGGGCCGCGCGCACGACCCACCGGCGCTGCTGGTCGTCGGTCACGACGACGACGTCGAAGTCCGTGCCGTCGGCCTCGACCGGGTCGGCCCGCACCGGGTCCAGGCCGGGCACCGCGGCGCTGGCGAGGGCGGCGAGCTGCAGGGTCGATCGGGTCACCCGGCCACGGTAGGCCAGTCACCGCTAGCGTGCCGGTGTGACGCGCACCGCCGGGGACGACCGCCTGCACGAGCTGCCGCTGACCCGTCCGGTCGCCGACCGCGCCGGCCACCGCCGCACCCCGGACCTGCTGCCGCAGCTGCTCCGCGACCCGGCCACGCGCGTGCTCGAGATCGCCTCCGGACGAGCCCGCCCGGACGGCGACCCGACCCGCCTGCACCTGCGCGCGCCCGAGCCGGCCGACCTCGACCGGCTGGCCGTCTTCCTCGGCGAGGAGGACGGCGTCTCCTACGTCGCGGTCGACGTCTCCGGCGCCGGTGCGCCCGCCGACGACGACCCCGCCTGGCTCGGGCTGCGCGCGCTGGCACCGGCGTTGCAGCCCGCCCACGCCGGTCTCGTCGTCCAGGCGGTGGCGGTGCTCAACTGGCACGCCGCGCACGGTCACTGCCCGCGCTGCGGGTCCACCACGGAGGTCACGCACGCCGGCTACACCCGGCACTGCCCGCAGGACGGCAGCGACCACTGGCCGCGCACCGACCCCGCGGTGATCATGACCGTGGTGGACGACGACGACCGGCTGCTGCTCGGCCGGCACGTCGGGTGGCCCAGCGGGCGGTTCTCGACGCTGGCCGGCTTCGTCGAACCGGGGGAGTCGCTCGAGACGGCCGTGCGGCGCGAGGTCGACGAGGAGGTCGGCGTCTCGGTGGGCGAGGTCAGCTACCTGGGCAGCCAGCCGTGGCCGTTCCCGTCGTCGGTGATGCTCGGCTTCCGCGCGCACGCCCGCACCACCGAGGTGCACCCCGACGGCGACGAGATCGCCGAGGCCCGCTGGTTCACGCGCGACGAGCTGCTCGACCAGGTGCAGCGCCGCGTGGTCGGGCTCTCGCCGCGGCTGTCGATCTCGCGCGCGCTCGTCGAGCACTGGTACGGCGAGCCGCTGCCCGACCCGCCGGCCTAGCGCTTCGGGTGGGCGGCGAAGAACGCCCAGATCACGGCAGTGGCGTCCAGCCCGGGGTAGGGCGGGTCGGCGCCGGGTCGTGGCGCCGCGGTCGAGCCCGGCCACTGGTGCCCGGCGCCGGCGACGGTGACCAGCTCGACCGCTCGGCCGTCCGGGCAGCGCGCCACGGAGGTCGTGACGTCGCCGTCGGTCGTGGACGTCGGTGGCGCGCAGCGGTCGACCGCGCGCCAGTGCACGTCGACGTCCGGCACGGGTGGTCCGTCGATGCGGGCGACACCGGTGCCGGGCGCCCCGTCGTACCGGACGTTCTCGTCTGCCAGCCCGTGCACCGAGATCACCGACAGCGGCGCCGCGTGCGGGCAGCTGCCGAGCAGCGTCGCGGAGTCCGGTCCGATCGCGGCGAAAACCGTGCTGTCGCAACCGATCCGGTGCGCGAGCATGCCGCCGTTGGAGATGCCGGTCGCGTAGACCCGGTGCGCGTCGACCCGGGTGCTCGCGCTGACGTCGCGCACGACGGCCTCGGCGAACGCCACGTCGTCGACCCCCTCGCGGCCGGGTGCGCCGCAGCAGCCGTCGCCCACCGACCAGGCGCGTTGCAGCCCGTCCGGGTACGCCACCACGACGCCCTCGCGGTCGGCGAGCGCGCCCCAGCCGTAGCTGCGCTCGGCCTGCTCGCCCGAGCCGAAGCCGCCGTGCAGCACCAGCACCAGCGGCGCCGGGTCGTCGAGGCCGCTGGGCACGTGGAGGCGGTAGGTGCGGTCGCGGCCGTCGACCACGAGGTGGTGCACGCCCGACGCCGCGGGCCCGGCTGCGGACGTCGGCGCCGAGGGCTGGGCCGGCACCGCCGGCGCCTCGCGGCACCCCGCCACGGCGAGCACCAGCAGCAGCGCGAGCAGCGCACGGGTCCGGGTCACGGGGTCAGCGTGACCGACGTCCGTCAGCCGTCGGTCAGCCCGACGTCAGGGTCGGGTCAGGGGCGTCCGAGGGCCGGTCGGTGCGGGTGGTCGTACCGGACGACGAGCGTCGCGCGCGCCGCCGGGTCGGTCTCGTCGAGGTAGCGCTGCCACGACGGCAGCGTGCGGCTGCGCTCCTCCGGGTCGAGCCGGCGGGTCTGCGCGGCCGGGCCCGTGGCCAGGTGCACCACGAGGTCGAAGGCGTCGGCGAGCTCCCACCGCAGCAGGAACCGCCCGTCGACCACCGCGACCGTCCCGGGAGCGGCCGGACGTCGGGCAGCCCGGGTCGAGCGGTCGGTGACCGGGTCGCGCAGGGTGGGCAGCCACGTCATCGCGCCGTCCGGACCGAGCGGGTCGAGCACCTCGCGGCGCAGCGCGCCGTCGTCGTTCCAGCGCTCCCACAGCACGTCCGGGTCGAGCGCGCCGTGCTCGAGCCGCAGCGAGCGGGGGAGCAGGAAGTCCTGCTGGCGCACCCGGGCGACCGGCAGTCCCAGCGCGGTGAGGCGGGCGGCCACGTCGTCGGCGAGCGCGCGGCCGTCGTCCGGGATCGCGGAGTCGACCCCGACGCGGACGCCGGCCGGCGGCGCGGCGGCGCACCGCGCACGGACGCGCTCGACCACCTGCGTGGTGAGCGCGTCCGGGGTGAGCGGGACGACGTCAGGCAGCGCTGAGCCGCTCCTTGACCTCGTCCAGGCTCGGGTTGGTGGCCACCGAGCCGTCCGGGAAGAGCACGGTCGGCACCGTCTGGTTGCCGCCGTTGGCCTGCTCGACGAAGACCGCCGAGGGCTCGTGCTCCTCGATGTTGACCTCGGAGTACCCGATGCCCTCGCGGTCGAGCAGGGTCTTGAGCCGGCGGCAGTACCCGCACCACGTGGTCGAGAACATCGTCACGGTGCCGGTGGGCGGGGGCGTCGGGGCGGACATGGGGCTCCTGGTCTCGTCGGGCCGTCGTCGGGACGGCGGGTGGTGACCTTTTCAACCAGGTCACGCTGCGCCATCTTCCCGTACCTCGACGTGATCTGCGCGACGGCGACCCGGAACCGCTGTGGACGGCGGCGCGGCGCTGTCGCCGGCCGGTGCGAGGATGGCCGCGATGAGCCAGACGACGACCGGTCCGACCCGGGTCAGCGCCGACGCGGTGCTCGACGCGCTCGACCCCGAGCAGCGCCAGGTGGCGTCCACGCTCACCGGGCCGCTGTGCGTGCTCGCGGGCGCCGGCACCGGCAAGACGCGCGCCATCACCCACCGGATCGCCTACGGCGTGCACGCCGGCGTCTACACGCCGCAGCAGGTGCTCGCCGTCACCTTCACCGCTCGTGCGGCCGGCGAGATGCGCACCCGGTTGCGCGACCTCGGCGTGCAGGGCGTCCAGGCGCGCACCTTCCACGCCGCGGCGCTGCGCCAGCTGCACTACTTCTGGCCGCAGGCGGTGGGCGGCGCGGCGCCGCAGGTCGTGCCGCACAAGGCGGGGCTGGTCGCCGAGGCGGGCTCGCGGCTGCGGCTGCAGCTCGACCGCACGGCGGTGCGCGACCTGGCGGCCGAGGTCGAGTGGGCCAAGGTCAGCCTGCTCACCCCCGACACCTACGCCGACGCCGCCCGCCGGGCCGGCCGCGACCCGGCCGGTCTCGACGCCACCGCGATGGCCCGGGTGCTCGCGCTGTACGAGGAGATCAAGGCCGAGCGCGGCGTCATCGACTTCGAGGACGTGCTGCTCGTGACGGCCGGCGTGCTGCAGGACCACCCGCAGATCGCCGAGACCGTGCGCCGCCAGTACCGCCACCTCGTGGTCGACGAGTACCAGGACGTCAGCCCCCTGCAGCAGCGGCTGCTCGACCTGTGGCTCGGCGGCCGCGACGAGCTCTGCGTGGTCGGCGACGCCAGCCAGACCATCTACTCCTTCACCGGGGCCAGCCCGCGCTACCTGCTCGACTTCGCGCGCCGCTACCCGTCGGCCCCGGTGGTCAAGCTGGTGCGCGACTACCGCTCCACCCCGCAGGTCGTGGGCCTGGCCAACCGGCTGCTCGACCGCGTGCCGCCGTCCCAGCGCCAGGCCCGGGTCGAGCTCGTCGCCCAGCGCCCGGCCGGGCCCGAGCCGTCGTTCACCGGGTACGACGACGACGTCGCCGAGTCCGCCGGGATCGCGCGGCGCGTGCGCCAACTGGTCGACTCCGGCGTGCGCGCGAGCGAGGTAGCCGTGCTGTTCCGCACCAACGCGCAGAGCGAGCCGCTCGAGCAGGCGATGAGCGAGGCCGGCCTGGCCTACGTGCTGCGTGGCGGCGAGCGCTTCTTCAGCCGGCGCGAGGTGCGCGAGGCCGTGATGCTGCTGCGCGGCGCCGCCCGGGCCGGCGAGAGCGACGCACCGCTCGGCGAGGCCGCCCGCGATGTGCTGGTCAGCGGCGGCTGGTCGCCCGAGCCCACCAGCGCCACCGGCGCCGTGCGCGAGCGCTGGGAGTCGCTGCAGGCCCTCGCGGCGCTCGCCGACGAGGTGGCGGCCAAGCGGCCCGGCGCCACGCTCGCCGACCTGGTGACCGAGCTCGACGAGCGGGCCAGCGCCCAGCACGCGCCCACCGTCGAGGGCGTCACCCTCGCCTCGCTGCACTCGGCCAAGGGCCTGGAGTGGGACGCGGTGTTCCTCTCCGGCATGTCCGAGGGCCTGATGCCGATCTCGATGGCCGAGGGCCCGGCCGCGGTCGAGGAGGAGCGCCGGCTGCTGTACGTCGGCATCACCCGCGCCCGCGAGCACCTGCACGTGTCGTGGGCGCGGGCGCGCACGCCGGGCGGCCGCGCCACCCGCAAGCCGTCCCGCTTCCTCGACGGCCTGCGCCCCGACTCCGACCTGGACGGCGGCGGGTCGGGGTCGTCGTCCGGGCGCTCGAGAGGCGGTCGCAAGGCCGCTGCTCCCGCCAAGTGCCGCACCTGCGGTGCCGCGCTGATGACCGGTGCCGAGCGCAAGGTCGGCCGCTGCGACGACTGCCCACCCACCTACGACGAGACGACCTTCGAGAACCTGCGCTCCTGGCGGCTGGCGGTGTCCACCGCCGCCTCGGTGCCGGCGTACGTCGTGTTCACCGACGCCACCCTGGTGGCGCTCGCCGAGAACCGCCCGGACGACGTCGCCGGGCTGGCCGCGATCCCGGGCATCGGCGCCACCAAGCGCGACCGGTACGGCGAGCAGGTGCTCGCGGTGCTCGGCGGCGCCGACCCGGCCGAGGTGGCCGCCGGGGCGGCGGCCGCGGGTGGTGAGCCCGAGCAGCCATGAGCGAGCGGTCGTTCGTCAGCACGCTCACCGGGTCGTTCTCGCAGCCCGCCGGTGACAACCCGACGGTCGCCATGGTCGAGGCCGCCTACCGGCACCACAGCCTCGACGCGCGCTACCTCAACTGCGACGTCGGGCCGGCCGACCTCGCCGCCGCCGTCGCAGGTGCCGCGGCCCAGGGCTGGTCCGGTTTCAACTGCTCGCTGCCGCACAAGGTCGCCGTGGTCGAGCTGCTCGACGAGCTGGAGGAGTCCGCCCGGCTCGTGGGCGCGGTCAACTGCGTCGTGCGGCGCGGCGGCCGGTGGGTCGGCAGCAACACCGACGGCGCCGGCTTCGTGACGGCGCTGCGCACGGTGGTCGACCCGGGCGGGTCGCACCTGGTCGTGCTCGGGGCCGGCGGGGCGGCGCGGGCCGTGGCGGTCGAGTCCGCCCTGGCCGGCGCGTCGTCGGTCACCGTCGTCAGCCGCGACCCCGCGCCCGGGCAGGCCCTGGTGGAGGTGCTGCGGCAGGGCACGCCGACGTCCGCCCGGCACGTGACCTGGGCCGGCGACCTCGGCGGTGACGTGCTGGGCACCGCCGACGTGCTGGTCAACGCGACCTCGATCGGGCTCGGCGACGCCGACGCGCGCGTCGCGGTCGACGTCGGCGCGCTGCCGTCGTCTGCCGTGGTCGCCGACGTCGTGCCGAACCCGCCGCGCACGCGGCTGCTGCGCGAGGCCGAGGCCCGCGGCTGCCGCACCCTGGACGGGCTCGGCATGCTCGTCGGGCAGGGCGCGCTCGCCGTCCGCACCTGGACGGGAGTCGACCCGGACGTCGACGTGATGCGCGCGGCGCTCGAGGACGCGCTCGGGCTGCACTGACGCCGGGCGGCTGGATCCGTTGCAGCGCAACGGTTGTGGCGGCTCTCGGACGTCGCGGCCGCGACGTCGACAGCGGTCGGTGGCGACGTCCTGCGTCACGGATCGGTCACGAACGGCGGAACACGGCGATAAATGCGTTGTACCTCGTCGGCGGGCGGGTCTAACCTTTCACGCACGCGAACAGACAACCGTCCGTTCGACCACGCCCAGATCAGAAGCGGAGGTGAGCATCGTGATCAGCACCCTTGACCAGCTGGAGGTCCTCGAGACCTTCGGCGCGCTGACGCGTCCGCACGCCTCCCCGCGTTCCGGGGTGGTCTCCGCGGACCTCATCGCCCAGTACCAGGGGACGGGTATGCCCTTCGGCGGCTTCGACGCCACCGATGTCGCCGGCATCGCGGTCACGCCGCGTGTGCGCAAGGGCGCTCCCTCGGGAACCATGACCTGGAGTCCACCGGTCTAGCTCGACCAGACCGGCTCTCCAAGGCCGCGGAACCCGAAACCCGGGATCCGCGGCCTTCTTGTATTTGCCCGACCGACGACCACCCACCTCGACCGGCAGGAACTCCAGTCATGACGACGATCTCCGAGCCTCGGCTCCAGATCCCCCACCAGGCGGCCCCCCGCCGACCCGCAGGAACCCCCACCCACCCCTTGGAGGTGACACCGTTGCAGCTCACAGCACTGCTCGAGCCCACTCTTGACGACCGGCCCGACGCAGCGACCATCCCGTGCCGTGCCAACGACGCGGAGCTCTGGTTCGCCGAGTCGCCGGCTGACGTCGAGCTGGCCAAGTCCATGTGCGGCGACTGCCCCGTCCGCACCGCATGCCTCGCCGGCGCCCTCGAGCGTCGTGAGCCGTGGGGTGTCTGGGGCGGGCAGCTGCTCGTCCAGGGCGCGATCGTGGCGCGCAAGCGTCCGCGTGGTCGCCCCCGCAAGTGCGAGGCCGCCGCGTGATCACCGCCGCCGCCTCCGCCGACGTCACCTCCCTCCTGGCCGCCGAGCGCCAGGGGACCACCCGACCTACTTCTCTCAGGAGCGCTCAGATGCAACAGCTACTTCATGAAGACCTGGCCCGAGCCCATCTCGACCAGCGGCTCGCCGACGCCGCGCAGCAGCGTCTGGCCCACTACGTCGTCCGGCTGGCCCGTGCCCGCCGTGCGCAGAAGCGGGCCCGTCGTCACGCCGAGCAGGTCCAGCTGCGCCTGCGGCTGCTGGCCGGCTGACCCAGCCGACCAGCAGTGACCAGCACCCGACGGGGGTGCCACCGATCCCGGTGGCACCCCCGTCCTGCTGCCCGCGGCGTCCCGTAGTTGATCACGTTGTGCATGGCTGGACCCGCTGTCCAAGGGCTGCAGCCCTGGGAAAGCACTCGTAAGCCTCGACAAGCAGGCCAGCCGTGCGCGCCGCGCCCAGCTGAGCCACCGGCCTGCTGCCCGGGCGCACTAGGGTCGGGTGGGTGAGCGCCGACCCGACGACGTCCGCCGCCGACCTGCGGGAGCGTGCGGTCGCCGCGCTCGTCACCCCCGACCTGGCCCACGCGGTCGACCTGGTCGCCTGGTGCGAGGGCCCGGACGACGACCGCAGGGCTCTCGTGGCCAACCACCGCGGGCGCGTGCGCCTGCACCCGGACGGCCGGCACGAGGTGCTCGCCGGCGAGGACCCGGTGGCCGACCAGGATCCGATGGCGTTCCTGCCCTACGAGCGCGAGGTCGCCGACCCCTCGCCGCCGAACGAGCGCAACGCCTACCCCTACGCCTACGACCGGCTGGTGTCGCTGTTCGCCGACGTCGACCGCAGCCCCGACCTGGCCGTCGTCCACACGCCGAAGCACTGGTTCGTCGACGAGGGCGGTCACCCCGGCGAGCACGGCTCGCTCGACGTGGTCCAGTCGCGCGCACCGCTCGTCCTGTCGGGCGCGGGCGTGTCCCCACGCGGCTACGTCGACGACCACGCCCGGCTGGTCGACGTCGGACCCACCCTGGCCAGCGCGGCCGGCGTCCCGCTCGACGCGCTGGTCGACGGCGACGGCCGCGCGCTCGACGGCCGCCCGCTGACGCAGTACGTCGAGCCGGGCCGGCGCAAGGTCGTCGGCATCCTGTGGGACGGCGGCCACTGCGGCGACCTGCTGCACCTGGCCGAGACCGGCGAGCTGCCCGGCGTCGCGCGGCTAGTCGAGCGGGGCGTGGCGCTGCGCGGGGGAGCGGTCGCCCACTTCCCGTCGATCACCCTGACCAACCACACCTCGATCCTCACCGGCGTCGGCCCGGGGCGGCACGGCGTCCTGGGCAACGTGTTCTACGACCGGCGCACCGGCGAGCGGGTCGTGCCGAACGACGCCTCGACCTGGCACCGCAGCAGCGAGTGGCTGCACGCCGGCGTCCGCACCGTCTTCGAGCTCGTGGGCGAGCACGTGGCGGCCCGGCTCGACGGCTCGCCGCGCACCGCGAGCGTCGACGAGGCCATCGACCGCGGCGCCGACTACTCGACCATGGGCGTGATCCGGGCCAGCGGCTCGACCATGGGCTCGGGCGGCGACCTCGACGCGCTGCTGCCCGACCCGTTCGCGTCACGGTTCGTCTCCGAGCTCGACCACCTGGCCGACGAGTACTTCCACTGGGGCTCGCAGGTCGACGACATGGGGCTGCAGCAGGTGCTGCAGCTGTGGGACTCCCCGGTGACGGCACCCGACCTGCTGTGGTGGGCCAACGTCGTGACGGACGCCGGTCACCACGCCGGCGGTCCGCGCTCGCCGATCGCGCGGGCGGCCCTGCGCGACAGCGACGCTCGGCTGGTGGCGTTCCTGGACCACCTCGACCGGCTGGGCGTCACCGACGAGGTGACGTTCCTGCTGACCGCCGACCACGGCTTCGAGGGGGCCGACCCGGCGGTGACCGGGTCGTGGAAGCCGGCGCTCGACGCGCTGGGCGTGGTCTACCGCGACGAGGGCCCCGGCTTCGTCTACCTCGACACGCCGTAGCGCCGATCGCGCCGAACGCCCTGCACCGCAGGGGCTCCAGGCGTAGCGTCGTGGACATGGAACGCTCCACCGCGATGCCTTCGGGGGGCACCGACACGCTGCCGGTCACGTGCGCGACCTGCGGGGCCACGGCCCCGGACGACGGCACCTGGCGGCTCACCTGGTCGACCGGGGTCGAGCACGGGCGGTCCGTGCACACCTGCGATCGCTGCGCGCGCGACAACCTGCGCGGGATCGAGGCCAAGCTCGACAGCGAGTGGTGGTAGCCGCTCGTCAGAGCGGTTCGGGCGTGAAGCCCGGCAGGTGACGGGCCAGCACCGAGCGCACCTCGACCTCGCCCTCGATCTGGCACAGCACGCCGATGCCGCCCAGCCACACCCGGTGGATCAGGACGTACTGCGGCGGCAGGTTGAGCTTGAGGCCGACGCCCCACTGCGGACGGCGCGGGTCGTTGATGTGCGCGAACAGGTCGCGCAGGAAGGCCCGGGTGAACCGGAACCGCTCCTCGCGCGCCGGGGCGAGGAACGGGTCGAGGTAGGTCAGCAGCGCCTCGCCGTCGACGGTGATCGACGGCTTGATGAACCCGTCGTCGCGCAGGCCCTGCACCACCGCGTCGGCGTCGCCGTCGAGCGCGCGCGCCAGCAGTGCACCCATGTGCGGCGGCAGGCCGTCGGGCAGCCGATTCACCGCGCCGAAGTCCAGGACGCCGAGCCGGCCGTCGTCGGTGAGCCGGAAGTTGCCGGGGTGCGGGTCGGCGTGCAGCAGGCCGGCGCGCTGCGGCCCGGCGAGCAGGAACTCGAGGTACCGGCCGGCGGCGGCGTCGCGCTCGGCGGGCGTGCCCTTGGCGATGACCTGCGACAGCGGCGTGCCGTCGAGCCACTCGGACACGATCACGTGGTCGGCGTGCGCGACCACGGCGGGGACCGCGAAGTCGGCGTCGCCGTCGAACGCGCGGTGGAACCCGGCCTGGGCCTCGGCCTCGAGCCCGTAGTCGAGCTCCTCGCGGGCCCGTCGGGTGAGCTCGGCCATGATCGGCTTGATGTCGATGCCGGGGATCCAGCCCGCGGACATCCGGGCGACGCGGGAGACCTGGGCGAGGTCGGACAGCAGCGCCTCGCCGGCGCCCGGGTACTGCACCTTGACCGCGACGTCGCGGCCGTCCTTCCACACCGCGCGGTGCACCTGGCCGATCGAGGCGGCGGCAGCGGGCCGGTCGTCGAACTCGCGGAACTTCTGCCGCCAGCGCGGCCCGAGCTCGGTCGCGAGCACCTGGTGCACGGTGGCGGCGGGCATCGGCGGCGCGGCGTCCTGCAGCCGGGTCAGCGTGGCGCGGTACGGGCCGGCGATCTCCTCGGGCAGCGCGGCCTCGAAGATGCTCATGGCCTGGCCGAACTTCATGGCCCCGCCCTTGAGCTCGCCGAGCACCTTGAACAGCTGCTCGGCCGTGCGCTGCTGCACCTCGGCGGCGACCAGCTCGGCGGGCCTGCCGCCCACGCGCCGCCCGAACCCCAGGGCGGTACGACCCGCGAACCCGATCGGCAGGCTCGCGAGCTTCGCGGTCCGCGTCACGGCCTTGCGGGGCAGGTCACTCACCGCACCATTGTGGGTCACGGCACCGACACCTGCCCGTCCGCCCCGGTGCGGACGTCGACCGGCAGGCGGGTGCAGCCGCAGCTCGGGTGGGCGCTCCAGCGCCGTCGCTCGAGCGCGCCGTCGGGCAGCAGGACGTCGAGCGTGCGCCCCCGCGCCGCCGCGGCCGTGCGCCCGTCGACGTGGGCGAGGACCTGCACGGCGGCCAGCCCCGCCGCCATGGTCTGCAGCGCCGTCTCGCCCCGGGTCGGCGCGGGCGGCTGG
>NZ_BAAGXY010000043.1:0-15688 GCF_054779595.1 Angustibacter peucedani | reverse complement strand
CCACCAGGCGACCGCGGCGGGCCGGGCGCGCGTGCCGGGCGGCCTCGTCGAGCCGGCGGGCGGCGGCCGGACGTCGTCCGACGGCTGCGAGCGCGAGGGCCTGGAGCGTGGGGAGGGGGCGCAGGGTGGCCGCCCGGCGGCGCAGGCCGCGGGGCAGCGCGCGGAAGCCGAGCAGCACGCCGTGCAACGGGTCCCAGGCCAGGTGGCGCGCCGCGACCGACACCGCGAGCGGGAGGTGGTGCAGGAGCCGCGCGGCCCGCGGGGCGCTCGACGCGCCGGCGTCGGACGGGGGCACGGGGCTCCTTGTCACGGTTCGGGTGGGGCGGCGGTCGTCTGCCATGATAGCCGCCGGGTCCGGCCGAGCCGTCGCGCCGGCGGCGTCCCGGGCCCTGTCCCGAGAGCCGCACCGAGAGGCACCGATGTCCGACTACGTCCTGCACGTCACGGGGGCACGCCCGAACTTCCCGAAGGCCGCGCCCGTGCTGCGCGCCCTCGGCGAGCTCGGCGTCAGCCAGCAGCTCGTGCACACGGGTCAGCACTACGACGAGAAGATGAGCGACGTCTTCTTCCGCCAGCTCGGCATCCCGGAGCCCGACATCAACCTCGGCGTGGGCTCGGGCAGCCACGCCCACCAGACCGCCGCGATCATGACCGGCCTCGAGGACCTCATGCTGGCCAGCAAGCCGCGCATGGTCGTGGTCTACGGCGACGTGAACTCCACCGTCGCCGCCGCGCTCGTGGGCGCCAAGATCGGCGTGCCGAGCGCGCACGTCGAGGCCGGCCTGCGCAGCTTCGACCTCGGCATGCCCGAGGAGATCAACCGCATGGTCACCGACCGGCTCGCGTCGTTGCTGTTCGCGACGAGCCCGGACGCCATCGCGCACCTGGCGCACGAGGGCGTGCCGGCCGACCGCATCCACCTGGTCGGCAACCCGATGATCGACACGCTGCTGGCCAACCTCGACCGGTTCGACGACCAGGCCGCGCGCGCCGACCACGGGCTCGAGGGCCCGTACGCCGTCGCCACGCTGCACCGCCCGGCGAACGTCGACGACCCGGCCGACGCCGCCGGCCTGACCGCCGCGCTGCACGCCGTCGCCGACCAGATCCGGATCGTGCTGCCCCTGCACCCGCGCGGCCGCGCCAGCCTCGAGCGCGCCGGCCTGTTCGAGCACCCGCAGATCACGGTGATCGACCCGCTCGGCTACGTCGAGTTCATGGGCCTGGTGCGCGGTGCCGATGCCGTCGTCACCGACTCCGGCGGCGTGCAGGAGGAGACCACGATCCTCGGCGTGCCGTGCCTGACGCTGCGGCCCAACACCGAGCGCCCGGTCACGATCACCCACGGCACCAACCAGCTCGTCACCCGCGAGGGCCTGGCCGAGGCGATGAAGGCCGTGCTCGCGGCCGGTCGCGCCACCACCTGGCCCGTGCCGCCGCTGTGGGACGGCCACGCCGGCGAGCGCATCGCGCAGGTGATCGCGCAGGAGCTCGGGTGACCTCGACGCCGGACGACGGCGCTGCCGACGCCGTCGGCGCGTCACCGGACGACGACCTCGAGACCTCGCTGCTGCGGCAGCGGATCGCCGAGCTCGAGGCCCAGCTCGCCGTCCCGCGCCAGTCGCGGCTCGGCGTCGCGGCGCGCGTCGTGCGCACCGCGGTCAAGCAGCCCAACCGCCGCCGCAAGCTGCCCCGCGACCTGGCCAAGGCGCTGCTCGACCCGCCCGAGCGGACCGTGCACGCCAAGAGCATCGGCAAGCCGCCGCGCGTCGAGCTGCCGTCAGGCCCCGTGGCGCGGCCCGGCCTGGTGGTGGCCACGGTTCTCGACACCTTCAGCGAGCTGTGCTTCCGCTACGAGTGGGACCAGGTGGCCTTCGGCCCCGACGACTGGCGCGAGGTGCTCGGCGCCCGTCGTCCGGACCTGCTCTTCGTCGAGTCGGCCTGGAACGGCAACGACGGTCGCTGGCGGCTGCACATGACCCGCGACAGCAAGCCCAGCGACGAGCTGCGGGCCCTCGTCGCGTGGTGCCGCGAGCAGGGCGTGCCCTCGGTCTTCTGGAACAAGGAGGACCCGCCGAACTACGACGTCTTCGTCGAGACCGCCAAGCTGTTCGACCAGGTCTTCACCGTCGACGCCACGCGCATCCCGGACTACCAGCGCGACCTCGGCCACGACCGCGTCGCCCTGCTGCCCTTCGGCGCGCAGCCGCGGATCCACAACCCGGTCGAGCGCGGCGCGGGGCGGGTGCGCGACCTCGCGTTCGCCGGCACCTACTTCGCCGAGAAGCACCCCGAGCGGCGCGCGCAGATGGACTACCTGCTGCGCCCGGCCAGCGAGCTCGGGCTGCACATCTACTCGCGGCTGCAGAGCGACGACCCGCGCTACCGGTTCCCGAGCGACCTGGTGCCGTTCGTCGTCGGCAGCCTCGACTACGACCAGATGGTCGCGGCGTACTCGTCGTACAAGGTCTTCATCAACGTGAACTCGGTGACGGGGTCGCCCACGATGTGCTCGCGCCGGCTGTTCGAGCTGTCGGCCGCGCAGACCGCGGTCGTGTCGGCCCCGGCCGCGTCGGTCGAGCCGTTCTTCGGGTCGACCGTGCGCGTCGTCTCGGACGCAGACCAGGCCCGCCAGGAGATGACGGCGCTGGTGCGCCACCGCGAGCTGCGCGACCGCGTCGGGCTGCGCGCGCACCGCCGGGTCTTCGACGAGCACCTCTACACGCATCGCGTCGACGAGGTGCTGCGCACGGTCGGGCTCGAGGAGGCGGGCGGCGTCCCGCGCCTCACCCCGGACGCCTCCATCTCCGTCGTCGTCGCCACCAACCGACCGCACCAGCTCGACCACGTGCTGTCGTTCATCGGCGCGCAGGTGCACCAGCCGGTGCAGCTGGTGCTGGTGCAGCACGGCTTCGAGACGCCGGACGACGACCTGCGGGCTCGCGCCGAGAGGGCTGGCGTCCGTGACCTCGTGGCTCTGACGGCTGATGCCTCGCTGACCCTGGGCGCGTGCATGAACCTCGGCGTCGACGCGGCCGACGGCCGGTACGTCGCCAAGATGGACGACGACAACCTCTACGCGCCGTACTACCTGAGCGACCTGGTGCGCGCCTTCAGCTGGACCGACGCGCAGGTCGTCGGCAAGTGGGCTCACCTGGTGCACCTCGAGGGCTCGGGCGCGACGCTGCTGCGGTTCCCGCACGCCGAGCACCGGTACACCCAGCTGGTGCAGGGCGGCACGCTGCTGACCCCGCGCGAGGTGGCGGCCCGGCTGCGTTTCGAGGACCTGCCGCGGCGCGTCGACACGACGTTCCTGGAGAAGGTGCACGCCGAGAGCGGCACCGTCTACAGCGCCGACCGGTTCAACTTCGTGTCGGTGCGGCGGGCCGACCCGGGCAGCCACACCTGGACGATCCCCGAGGAGCAGCTGCTCGCCGGCCAGGCCGAGCTGCTCTTCTACGGCGACCCCGCCCAGCACGCCGAGGTCTGAGCAGCGTCAGGCGCGCTGGGGCGGCCGGATCAGGGGCGGCCGCCGGGCTCGCCGGGTCGACCCGAGCGGGCCACCGCCACCAGCACGCTGTACGTCGGAGCCTCGCGCCGCGCCGCTGGCAACGACCCGACGAGCGTGTCGAGGTGGACGGCGAGGTGCTGCGCCTGCTCGGCGGTGAGCCTCAGGTCGCGCAGGTAGGCCATCGCGTGCGGGTCGGCGTGAACGGCGCTCGCCATCGTCGCGAACATGGCGTCGGTGATGGCGGCGTCGTCCGGCATGCGCAGCGACGACGCGACTCGCCGGTACAGCTGCTGGGTGCCTCCGCGCCCGGTCCGCGTGCCGGCCCGCTCGACGAGACCGGCCGAGAGCAGCACCTGCAGGTGGTGGGCGACGTTGCCCTTGTTGACGTCGAGCTGCCGGGCGAGGGCGCTCACCGACCACGGTTCGGTACCCATCGCCAACGAGATGCGGTGCCGCAGCGGGTGGCGCATGGCAGCGGTCTGCGCCGCGCCGGTGAGGAGGTGCTCGTCGGTCATGGCCCAAGCGTCAAGGAGTGTTGAGGCTTTGGCCAGGCCCCTGGCCCACTGGGGGCATGACTCATGACCCGTCTTCACACGCGGTGGTAGACCGCATCGCCCAGCTCGTCGAGGAACGCTACGTCCTGGTCGCGCGGGGTGCCGAGATCGCGGCGGCCGTCCGGGCGCACGCCGACGAGCTCGCCGTCCTGCTGCCCGACGTCTGGACCCGCGAAGGCCTGGCAGCCTTCAACGCCCGACTGCGAGATGTGGGCGGCGATCGCCACCTCGGCCTGCGCCCCCCGCCCCCGGACGAGCCAGAGGTCGCGCCGCAGCCCACGGTCACGCTCGACCACGGGGTCGCGCGGCTCACCTTCGGCGCGTGGTTCGGCAGCCCCCACCAGGTGGCTCCCGTCCTCGTGGCGGCCCTAGGCGCCTTGCCGGCGATCGAGCGGCTCGTGGTCGACGTCCGGTGCTGCGGCGGCGGCGACAGCGCGACCGTCCCGCACGTCGTGGGCCACCTGCTGGGGCCCGACCCCCTGCTGCTGAGCCGGATCGAGCACCGCGACCGGCCCACCGAGCAGGTGTGGTCGGTGCCCTCGCCCTCCCGGCGGCTGGACGCCGTCCCGGTCGTCGTGGTGATCGGCGCTGGGACGTTCTCCGGCGCCGAGGACATCGCCTACACGCTGCAGGCCGCCGGGAGAGCCGCCGTCGTGGGACAGGTGAGCTCGGGTGGCGCGCATCCCGTCGAGCACCACGCGGTCGGGCCCGGCGTCGTCCAGATCCCGGACGGCCGCTCGGTGAGCGCGTTCACCGGCGGCAACTGGGAAGGCGTCGGCGTCGTCCCCGACGTCGTCCTGCCGGACGGGGCGGACGGGGGAGAGGTCAGGAGCGGGGGTTCTGGCGGCCGGTGAGCGCCGCGGCGACGGTGTCGGCGGACTGCGGGTGCCGCTCGGGGCGCTCCTCGACGACCTCGACCACCTCCACCCCCTTCCGGGCCGGGTCCGCGGCGAGAGCGGGCGGGACGTCAGCAGCGCCGTCGACGCGGACGAGGAACGTCGGTTGCTGCATGCCGCGGAAGTGGATGCGCCCGACGTACTCGCCGAGGATGCCGAGCGAGAGCATCTGCGCGCCGGAGAACAGCGCGATCATCGAGGCCAGCGTGGTGAAACCGGCCACCGACGTGGCCCCGGTGGCGAACTTGTAGAGCACCAGCGCGAGCAGCGCCAGGCCGAGCACGCCGCACGCGACGCCGAGCCAGGTGACGAGCTTCAGCGGCACGGCGCTGTAGCCGGTGACCATCGTCGCGGCGTGCCGCACCAGGCGCCCCAGCGTGTACGACGAGCGGCCCACGGTGCGCTTGGCCATGGCCACGGGTTGGCGGCGGACGCCGGTCGTCGTCCACGACAGCATCACGTCGACCGACGCGAAGGTGTCGTTGACGTGCGCGAAGCCCTCGCGCAGCTCGGTGCGGAACGCCCGCAGCGCGCTGACGTCGCGCGCGTTGGCGACGCCCGACAGCGCCAGCGCGCGCTTGACCGCGCGCGAGGCGAGCGAGCGGGCGACGCCGTGCTCCTCCTCGACGGGGACGCCGTAGACCAGGTCGACCAGGGGGTCCTCGAGCGGCGCGAGCAGCGTCGGCAGCTCCTCCGGCAGGTGCTGGAGGTCGTCGTCCATCGTGACGACGACCTCGTGGCGCGCGCGCACGATGCCGGCGAGCAGCGCGTTGTGCTGCCCGTAGTTGCGGCGCAGCAGCACGGCGTGGACGAACGGCGACTCGAGCTCGAGAGCGTGCGCCGTGGCGTACGTGTCGTCCGGGCTGCCGTCGACGACGAGCACCACCTCGTAGGCCTCGACCGCCTCCGCGAGCGTCGCGTGCAGGCGGCCCACCAGCTCGGGCAGCGTGTCGCGCGAGCGGTAGCAGGGGATGACGACCGAGACCTTCATGCCCCCTAGGATGCCGTGCATGAAGGCACTCGTGCTGGCCGGCGGGTCAGGCACCCGCCTTCGACCCATCACCCACACGTCCGCCAAGCAGCTGATCCCGGTGGCGAACAAGCCGGTGCTCTTCTACGGGCTCGAGCAGCTGCGCGACGCCGGCATCACCGACATCGGCATCATCGTGGGCGAGACGGCCGCCGAGGTGAAGGAGGCCGTGGGCGACGGCAGCGACCTCGGGATCCGCGTCACGTACGTGCCCCAGGAGGCCCCGCTCGGCCTGGCGCACGCCGTGCTGGTGGCGCGCGACTTCCTGGGCGACGACGACTTCTGCATGTTCCTCGGCGACAACTTCCTGCTGGGCGGCGTCACCGAGCTGGTGGCCGGCTTCGCGGAGTCCGGCGCCGACGCGCAGATCCTGCTGACCGAGGTGGCCGAGCCGCAGTTCTACGGCGTCGCGGTGCTGGACGACGACGGGTCCGTCGTCCGCATGGTCGAGAAGCCGAAGGACCCGCCCAGCAACCTCGCCGTCGTCGGCGTCTACATGTTCAAGCCCGTCATCCACGAGGCGGTGCGCGCCATCGAGCCGTCCGCGCGCGGCGAGCTCGAGATCACCGACGCCATCGCCTGGCTCATCTCGACCGGCCGCGACGTGCGCAGCCACATGGTCACCGGGTACTGGAAGGACACGGGCCGCCTGCAGGACATGCTCGCCTGCAACCGCCAGGTGCTCGAGGGCTTGGACGCCGACGTCCGCGGCACGGTCGACGACGAGAGCGAGCTGGTCGGCCGCGTCGTCGTCGAGGAGGGCGCGCAGGTGGTGCGCAGCACCGTGCGCGGCCCGGCCATCATCGGCCGCGGGACGACGGTCACCGACTCCTACATCGGCCCCTTCACCTCGGTCTACCACGGCTGCCGCATCGACAGCACCGAGCTCGAGCACTCGATCGTGCTGGAGGACTGCACCGTCGTCGGCGTCAGCCGGATCGAGGACTCGCTGCTCGGCAAGTCCGTCACCGTCGAGCGGTCCGACCGCGCGCCGAGGGCGCACCGGCTGATGCTGGGCGACCACTCGTCGGTGAGCATCCCCTGAGGTCAGCGCCACCTGAGGGTCAGCGCCCCCGGAAGCTGACGAACCGGTGGCCGAGGTAGCTGCCGACGGCCACCACCACGACGGCGATCACCTGCGCGGTCAGCGGCGGGATCGGCGTCAGCTCGACGAGCAGCGGCGTCGCGACGAAGCCCGCGACCATGCCGCTGGACCAGACCGACAGGAACTTCGCGAGCTCCGGCAGCAGCGGCCCGCGCGACCGGAACACCAGCGAGCGGTAGAGCGGGAACGCGCAGGCGATCGTGATGACCTGGGCGCAGGCGATGGCCAGCATGTACGGCAGCCCGGCCGCCAGCCACGCCGCGACGAGCAGCAGGTACCCGAGCGACACGCTGCCCGCGACCACGAGGTAGCGACCCTGCTCGGTCTGCAGCAACGGGCGCAGGACCTTGCTCAACGGCCCGAGCGGCGCCGCGGCCAGGCGGTCGAGCAGGTCCGGCGGACGAGGGTCGGGCACGCACCGATGATAGGTGCCGCGGCGCGGCCGACCTGCTGTGACATCCTCGACGACGTGAGCAGCCCGGCCAGCAGCACCGACGTCATCCCGTTCAGCCGCACCTACGTCACGTCCGACGAGGAGCGCTACGTGCGCGAGGCCCTGCAAGCCGGCGCGACCCAGGGCGACGGGCCCATGACGAAGGCGGCGACCGCGCTGCTGCGCGAGGTCTCCGGCGCCGAGCGCGCGCTGCTGACGACGTCCTGCACGCACGCGCTCGAGATGGCCGCGCTGCTGATGCGACTCGGGCCCGGCGACGAGGTGCTGGTGCCGAGCTTCACCTTCTCGTCGACCGCGGCGGCCGTGGCAGTCCGCGGTGCCACGCCGGTGTTCGTCGACGTCGACCCGCTCACGCTCAACCTCGACGTCGAGGCGGCCGCGGCGGCCGTGACCGACCGCACCCGGGCCGTCTTCGTCGTCCACTACGGCGGCGTCGCCGTCGACATGCCGGCCGTGCAGGCGCTCGCCGACCGGCACGGGCTGGTCGTCGTCGAGGACAACGCCCACGGCCTCGGCGCCGAGCGCTACGGCCGCAGGCTCGGCACCTTCGGCGCGCTCGCGACCCAGAGCTTCCACGCCACCAAGAACGTGCAGTGCGGCGAGGGCGGTGCCCTGCTCGTCAACGACGCCGACCTGATGGAGCGCGCAGAAGTGGTGCGCGAGAAGGGGACCGACCGCTCGCGGTTCCTGCGCGGCCAGGTCGACAAGTACACCTGGAACGACCTCGGCTCGAGCTACCTGCCCAGCGACCTGCTGGCCGCGGTGCTGCGCGGACAGCTCGAGCACTTCGGCGAGGTGCAGCGGATGCGCCACGAGATCTGGGACGCGTACGCCGGCGCCCTCGGCGGGTGGGCCGCCGCCAACGGCGCCACGCTGATGCACGTGCCGGACGACGCCCGTCACCCCGCGCACGTCTTCTACCTGCTCGCGCCGACCCACGACGACCAGACCGGGCTGCTGCAGCACCTGCGCTCGCGCGGCGTCACCGGCACCTTCCACTACGTGCCGCTCGACACCAGCCCGGCCGGCCAGGCGTTCGGCCGCACGCCGTCGCCGTGCACCGTCACCGCCGACGTGTCGAGCCGCCAGGTGCGCCTGCCGCTCTACGCCGGGATGACCACCGAGCAGGTCGAGCGCGTCGTCGACGCCGTGACGTCGTACCGCGTCGGCGCGCCGCAGCCCGCCACCGTCGGGGCCTGACCCGGTGAGCTGGGAGGGCCTGCTCGCCCCAGGGCTCGAGCTGGCCGACAGCCCGGCCGAGACCGCCCGCTTCGGCGTCTCGATCGCCCGGGTGCACGTCGCGCCGGACGACGACGGCCCGGACGTCGAGGACCGCCTGCGCGACCTGCTGGCCGCGGCCCACGCCGACGTCGTCGTGCTGCGGTACCCCGCCGACCGGGTCGCGCTCGGCGCCGTCGCGGCCACGAGCGGCCGCGACGTCCTGGCCGCCGGCGCGCTGACCTACTGGGGCGCACCGAGCGGGGCTGTGCTCGACCCGCGGGCCGACGGCCCCGACCGCGGGCTCGCGGTCGTCACGGCCGCCGAGCACGGCAGCGGCGTCGAGGACGTCGTCGACGCCGTGGTGGCGGCGAGCTTCGCGGGCTACGGCAACCACTACACGTCCGACCCGCTGCTCGACGACGACCTCGCGCTGGCCGGGTACCAGGAGTGGGCCCGGCGCAGCGTCACCGCCCACCCGGACGACGTCCTGCTGCTGCTGCACGACGGCGAGCCGGTCGGTGTCGCGACGTGCGACGAGCAGCCCGAGCTCGGCGACCTCGAGGTGCTGCTCGCCGGCCTCGTCCCGGACGCCCAGGGCCAGGGCTGGTACGGCACGTTGCTCGCCGCCTGCGCCCGGCACGCCGCCGAGCGCGGCCTGGCCCGGACGACGATCTCGACCCAGGTGCACAACGTGCGGGTGCAGCGGGCCTGGGCGAAGGCCGGGCTGCGGCCGTTCGCCGCGGTCGAGACCCTGCACTGCGTGCGGCGCGGCCTGCTCTGACGCGAGGGCCCCGAGCGCTCACGCCATGTCGGCGATGTTGCCCTTCAGCTCGGGCATCTTCATCCGCGAGCAGTAGGCCTTGCCGTAGCGGTACCGGTAGGTCTGGTAGGCGCCGCGGATCATCCGGGTCACCGACGGACCGCGGTTGTTCAGCGCCTTCTTGGCCGCCTTGACCGCCTCGCACCGCCGCAGGTCACCGGCCGGCGTGGGGTCGGCGAGCACGAGCTCGTCGTACAGCCGGGTCACCGACTGGTTGCCCTCGTCGGCGAACGCGGCGCGCGTCGTGGCGAGGTTGGCCGGCAGCAGGCTGCCCGCGAGCAGCGCGACCACGAGCGCCGTGGCCGACCAGACCAGCACCCCGCCGCGGCCGCGCAGCGCCAGGTCGAGCGCGAGCACCGCCATCACGACGGTCATCGCCAGCGCCGTCCAGGTGACCATCGTGTGCCGGTAGGGCAGCCCGAGCCCGGTGACGAGCGACTGCGCCTGCTCGGACAGCGACATCACCGCCGCGCTGCCGAGCGCGACGAGCAGCGAGAGCAGGGCCCCGTCGAGGGCCAGCCGGGTGCGGGCGCCCGACAGCCCGTCGTCCGCGCGGGCGAGCCGGCCGAGCGCGAGGCGGCACAGCACCAGCCCCACCGCGGCGACCAGCGCCATCACCGCGAGCGGGTTGCTGAACGGGCCGGGCAGGCCCGAGTGCACGCCCACCGCCCGCAGCTCGTCGAGCGCCTCGTTGCGGCCGGTGAGCGGCACGCTGGACCCGAGGTTGTACCACCACGTCGTGAAGAGGGTGCCGTCCAGCTTCGGCCGGGTGCCGACGTAGCAGCCACCCCCCGAGCAGGACGCCGCCACCGCCGCCCGCACGGCCACGAGCCCAGCCAGGAACAGCACCGAGAAGGCGCCGCCCACGACCAGCTTGGCCCGCCGTCCGGCGCCGCGGTCGGTGCCGACCGCGACCGGCTGCAGCACCAGCGCGACCACCGCGACCGGGAACGCCACGTAGTAGAGCTCGTAGCTGCTGTTCAGCCCGGCCGCCACGAGCGCGAGGACGACGACCGCCCCCACCACCCGCCACAGCCCGAGCCCGGTGGCCAGCCGTCGCGCCAGCCAGACCACGAGGGCGACGACGCCGAAGTCGACCACGACCGCGCCGTAGGTCAGCACGGCGTAGGTCTCCCAGCCGTTGCGCGGCTGCACCTGCGTCTGCGTGCCCGCGGCGACGAGCACGACCGCGGCGACCGTCACCAGCACCAGCGCCCGGCGCCCGAGCCGCACCAGCTCGCCCTGCGGGCCGCGGGCGCGCAGCACCGCGGCGAACGCCACGACGGCCAGCAGGCAGAGGAGCAGCAGCACGACCTTCTGCAGCGCCTGGACGACGGGCACGGACGTGCCGCTCGTCATCGACAGCTCGGTGACGCCGTTGTACGAGACCCACTGCACCAGGTAGGCCAGCGGCGCGAAGCGGCCCTGGTCGAGGCGCTGCGGGATCTGGTCGAACGGCAGGGTCAGCAGCGTGCGCAGGCTGCCGGCGGTGCGACCGGTCGCCTCGAGGTACATGAACCGCTGGTCGGCCGCGAGCGGCGCGACGAGGGCGGGCCAGAGCAGCGCGAGCGAGCCCAGCCCGACGCCCAGCACCCCGACCAGCCCCAGCAGGCCGCGCGAGCGTCGCGTCGTCGTCCGGGCGGCGAGCCGGTCGCGCCAGGAGGGGGTATCGCGGTCGCTCTCGGTCGGGCTGGTGCCGGGCACGGCGGCGTCCTCCTGGGGGGTTTGGGGTGCTTGTCGCGAGGGTAGCCCAGCACGGATGAGAGCCCGCCGAGCGCGCCGCGCGACACGCGCGGGTTCGATCAGGGCCGTTCGGGTGACGTAACCTGGGCCCGTCCGAGACGCGTCCCCCGCACCGCGCCGGCCACCTGTCCCCGATCCACCCAGGAGCACCGTGTCCGACGTGCGCACCATCCCGGCCCCCGGGGCCCGGCAAGGCGACGTCCAGGGGGACCGCGCCGGCGAGGGCTTCCGCCCGGACGTCGAGGGCCTGCGCACCATCGCCATCGGCACCGTGCTGCTCTACCACGCAGGCATCCACTACGTGCCCGGCGGTTTCGTCGGGGTCGACGTCTTCTTCGTCATCTCCGGCTTCCTCATCACCGGCTTGCTGCTGCGCGAGGTGCGCAAGCACGGCACCGTCTCGCTGCCGCGGTTCTACGCGCGGCGGGCCAAGCGCCTGCTGCCCGCCACCGGCGTCGTCCTGACCGCCACGGCGCTGCTCACCGTGGCGTTCCTGCCGCGCATCTCGTGGCGCTCGATCGGCGGCGACATCATCGGCGCGGCCAGCTACGTCATCAACTGGCGGCTGGCGGCCGGGTCGGTCGACTACCTCAACGAGGACCAGGCCGTCTCGCCGGTGCAGCAGTTCTGGTCGCTCGCGGTCGAGGAGCAGTACTACCTGGTCTGGCCGCTGCTCGTGCTGCTGGCCTGCCTGTGGTTCCGGCGCCGCCAGGGCGGCCGGGTCACCAACGGCCCGCTGTGGCTGGGCCTGGCGGTCATCGCGATCCCGTCGTTCGCGTGGTCGGTCTACGAGACCCACGTGAACCCCTCGGTCGCCTTCTTCGTGACCACCACGCGCATGTGGGAGCTCGCGATCGGCGCGGCCGTGGCCATCGGCGCCAGCCAGCTCGCCCGGCTGCCCCGCGCCGTCGCGGTGGTCGTGGGCTGGGCCGGCCTCGCCCTGATCGTCGTGGGCGCCCTCGTCATCACCACCAGCGACCCGTGGCCGGGCTACCTGGCGCTGGTGCCCACGCTCGGCACCGCGGCGGTCATCGCCTGCGGCCCGGCGGCCGGCCCGCGCGGCCCGGTCGCCCTGCTCGGCACCCGGCCCTTCGTCTGGGTCGGCGGGCTGTCGTACTCCCTGTACCTGTGGCACTGGCCGCTGATCATCGCGGCCACCGAGCACTGGAACGGGCTGTCCGGCGTCCACGGCCTGCTCGTGATCGCCTTCGCGTTCATCCCGGCGTACCTGAGCCTGCGGCTGGTCGAGAACCCGTTCCGCTACATGAAGGCCCTGTCGCGCTCGGCGCGCACGGCGCTCGCCGTCGGCGCGGTCTTCACGCTCATCGGCGTCCTGGTCGGCGTCACGCTGCGCTCGTCGGTGCCGCAGCTCGGCGTCGACCCGAGCAGCAGCCAGGGCCAGGGCGCGCAGGGCGCGGCCGCCCTGGGCGAGCAGCCCAAGGGCAGCGACCAGGGCAAGGTCGTCGACTCGGTCGACTGGATGACGCCCGACCCGCTCAAGGCCGCGCAGGACGTCCCGGTCGCCTACGCCGACAACTGCCAGCAGACCTTCGAGTCCAGCGTGGCCAAGCGCTGCGAGTACGGCGTGAAGGACGGCACCAAGACCGTGGCGCTCGTCGGCGACTCCAAGGCACTGCAGTGGCTCCCGGCGCTCCAGCGGATCGCCGACCAGGAGCGCTGGAAGATCGTCACGTACACCAAGTCCTCCTGCGCCTTCACCGACGCGGTCATCGCGTCCAAGGGCGGCATCTACGAGGCGTGCACGGCGTGGAACAAGAACGTCGCTGCGGCGCTCGCCCAGGACCCGCCGGACGTGCTGCTCACCTCCAGCGGCAAGCGCAACGCGCTCAAGCCCGGCAGCAAGTTCACCTCGAACGTGAAGTACATGGCCGACGGCCTGGCCCGCAGCTGGAACGCGCTGGCGAAGGACGGCACCACGGTCGTGGTGCTGCGCGACAACCCGGCCCCGGCCGGCGTCGACGTCGACGAGTGCGTCGCCGAGCACACCAAGGACCTCAGCACCTGCTCGTTCGACCGGGCCAAGGGGCTGCGGGTCAGCGGCGGCGACCCGCAGCTGCAGGCGCTCGACCAGGCGCCCGACGCCCACCTCGTCGACCTCACCGACGCCATCTGCCCGCAGGACCGCTGCGCCCCGGTGATCGGCCACGTGCTGGTCTACCGCCAGGGCTCGCACCTCACGGCGACCTACGTCAAGACGCTCGCGCCGCGCCTGCGCACCGCGATGCTCGACGCGATCAGCCAGTCCTCCCACGGCTAGGGTGGTCCCGGCCGGCCACCGTGCCCCGACCACCTCGGCACCCGTCCCGACCCGCGACCCCCAGGAGTTCTCCCGCATGACCGGCTCACCCGCTGCGTCCCCCTGGCGCCGGATCGGCGGGGCGGTGCGCCGGGCCACCGGTGCGACCCCGTCGGGCGCGCCCTCCGGGTCCTCCGCCTCCCGCACGGCCCCGGCCCGCGCCGGCAGCGGCGCGTCCGGCACCGGCTCGCGCAGCGAGCGCCTCGATGCGGTGCTCGCCGCCGCCGAGGTCCCGGCGTCCGTGCCCGGGGGCTCGCGCCGTCCGGTCACCGTCGCGCTGCTCGCGAGCGAGGCGCTGCGGGCCGGTCTCGCGGTCGAGGCCGACGTCGTCCCGCTCGACCCGTCGTCGTCCGGGCTGCCGCAGGCCGACCTGGTGCTGGTCGAGGTGCAGGCCGGCCGGGCGCCGGGCGCGTCCGACGCCGACCTGGGCGCCCTGGCCGCGCTGGCCGCCGACGGCCCGCTCGTCCTGTGGGTCACCGACCCCACGCTCGACGGCCCGCTCGGCAGCGGCCTCGAGCAGCTGGCCCGCGTCGCGCGCACGGTGCTCGTCGTCGACGAGCCGGGCGCTGCTGCCTGGCGCGCCGCCGTGCCGGGCGCCGAGGTCGACGTGCTGGCGCCCGGCGTCCAGCCCCGCTTCCACCCGCCCGCCCCGGCCGAGGCGCCGGTCGACGACCCCGACGCGCCGCGCCGGCTGGCCGCCGCCTGCGTCGTGCTCGACCCGCCGGTCGACGGCACCGACCCCGCGAGCACCCCCGACGACGGCACCGAGTGGCCGACCCAGAAGTCCGCGCTGGCGCAGCTCGACGTGTGGCCCGTCCAGGACGCCGCCGGCCAGGTGCGGCCGGCCCCGCCGTCGCTGGCCGGCCGCGTCGCGCGCCCGGTGCCGGCGTCCACCGCTGTGGGCCTGGCCGGTCGCTACCGCGTGCTGCTCGACGCCGGACGACGCCACCCCGGCTCCACCGGGGCCGTGCTCGGGGCGGCGGCGGCGCAGACCGCGGTCGTCACGACCCCGGCGCAGCACGCCACGCTGCCGGCCGACCTGCAGCCGCACGTCGCGGTCGGCACCACCGGCCAGGAGCTCGGCGGCGAGCTCAACGGCCGGATCGCCCAGCCCGAGCTGCGCGACCGCGAGGGCCTGCGCCTGCAGCGCGCGGTGCTCGCCGGGCACACGCTCGGCCACCGGCTCGACACGCTGCTCGACCGGGTCGGCGCACCGCAACCCGCGCGCGACCGCAGCATCTCGGCCGTCGTCCCGACCAACCGCGACCACGAGCTCGACAACGTCTTCGCCAACCTCGGGCGCCAGGTGCACCCCGACGTCCAGCTGGTGCTGGTGCTGCACGGGCTGGACGTCGACGAGCCGGCGCTGCGCGCGCGGGCCGAGGCGGCCGGGGTGCGCGACCTCGTCGTCGTGCCGGCCGACAAGAGCCTGACGCTCGGCGCCTGCATGAACCTCGGCGTGGCGGCCTCCGACGGCCGCTACGTCGCCAAGATGGACGACGACAACCACTACGGCGCGCACTACCTCAGCGACCTGGTGGCGGCGTTCGACTACACCGACGCCTCGATCGTCGGCAAGTGGGCGCACTACGTGTGGCTGAGGTCGACCGGCGCGGTCGTGCTGCGGCAGCCGGCGTCCGAGCACACCTACGAGCGCCGGGTGCAGGGCGGCTCGATGCTGTTCGACGCCGCGCTGCTGGCCGAGGTGCCGTTCTCGGACATCCCGCGCGCGGTCGACAGCGACGTCCTCGACCGCTCGATGGCCCACGGCGCGCGCGTCTACTCGGCCGACCGCTTCAACTTCGTCAGCGTGCGGGGCACCGACCGGCACGCGCACACCTGGACCGTCGCGGACCACACCTTCATGACCCGCACCGGCCGCCTGACCTTCTTCGGAGACCCCCGTGAGCACGTCGATGTCTGAGCCCGTCCAGCGCGCCCGCCGGGTGGCGCGGCGCGCGCAGGGGGCCGTGGTCGGCCGCGTCGCGCTGCGCACGCCCGTCGGCCGCGGGCCGCGCCGCTGGCAGGACGTCGTCG